>JBOGXT010000591.1:0-12833 GCA_050694635.1 Thermoleophilaceae bacterium | reverse complement strand
TGAGTTCTTCCGGCTCGCCCGCCGCATGGGCCTCGCGCCTGAGGACTTCCTGCCGCGGCGCTTCTACCGCTACAGCTTCGAGCTCAGCGGGCTGCTCGACCTCCGGGAGGCGGAAGCTCGGGCGGCCGTCGGGCTCTCGGAGCGGAGCATCGCCAGCGACGATCTCGGCCCGTGCCAGGCGGTCGGCGAGGCCGCCCACTATCTCGGCCGAGAAGGAGTGGTCGCACCCTCCGCGACCTGCGCGGGAACCGTGCTCGCGGTCTTCTTCGACCGGCTGACCGCGGGCTCGTTCGTCCACGATCTCGACTACGAGACGTGGGAGTCGCCACCGTCGCCGCCGGAGCGGTAGCGGCGGCGGGCGCAGCGAGTTGCGAGGGGCCCTATTTCAATTGGAGGGCCGACGTTGAAATATGGCGCGCGGCGCAGACAGGTTGTTCACGCCGGCCTTAGCCCGGATCCACCGATGGGGTCGCGGGTTCCGTCCGGTCGTGAACGAAGAATGACTGTTCTGAAATCCGGGCGCCACACGGCCGCGCCCGCCGTTTCTCGGCCTGATGTACGTGTTTTGTACGTGCGGCCCGACCTACGGAACTGCCGCCTGGGCCGTCCGTCGCGAGCAGCGCCAAGTGCTCGCCGTACTCGCTGCTGAGCGCCTTGGTTGCCACTCTTGCCCTGATCGGGAGGACCGCTTGGCGTGGGGAAGACCACCCGTATGATCACTCCAGATCTGCTGGAGGCGCTCACGCACGCCTCCCGCGAGGCCGCCGCTACCTAGCTCGGTCGTCTGTCTCGCGATCGGCCTAGGCTGTCCGATGTGTCGCCAAAGGGCAAGGCTCAACTCGCGCAAGAGCATCTGGAAACTGCTCTTGACGACCTCAACGGCGGCCGAGAGAAGGACGCCTTGAACGCGTTCTTCTACGCGACTGAAGCAGCCATCGTCGCGATTAGCGATGCTCATGGCATTGACACCAAGCGCCACCACGGCCTCAAGGCTGACGCAGCGACTGAGCTTCATCAGCGCCAGGTTCTCGCTGACGATTTCGGCCCGCTGCTCCGTCAGCTCAACCAGGCACGGAAGGACGTCTGGTACGAGGGGGACGAACCACAACTCGACAGGAGCCTCGAAGAGATCGCCGCGGATGTCGAGCGGCTCGTCGATGCCGCCACGGGCGAACGGTGAACTTCACGTCCCAAATTGATGCCTGGACCCGCTTGCCGGATCCGTCGTGGGCGGACGATCGAGCATGGAAGAACAGGCTTGCCCGCGATCAGGCCCGCGCGAGCAACAACCAGACCCCGGACCAGCGGACGATCACCAACACTGTCGTCAACCGGGCGCTCGCTATCGGGGCAGAGGGGATCGCTCTCACGGGCTCGACGGCCCGCAATCGCCGCACCTTGATCAGCGACCTCGACTACCACGTCGTCGGCGAGCGGCCGAGGGTAGATGATCTGCCCGGTGACGTGGACGTGTACGCGGGCGACGCGGCCCAATTCTGGGAGAAGCTGCGCGCGGGCGACGACTTCGTGCAATGGACGGTCCGGTACGGCTGCATCCTCCACGACTCGGGGATTCTCCGAGCCGGACTCGAAGCGATCGCAGAGGACGGGATCTGGCCAGACGCGACCGATCGGATGGCGCGGCTTGGAGAACAATCGGCGATAGCTCGACGCCTCATCGAGATGGGCGACCGCGACGCCGCTCAGAGCGAGGTCAGAGCGGCACTCACGTCCGCCGCACGCGGGGTACTGCTTGCGGGCGAGCGCTTCCCGCTCGCTCGTAGCGAGCTTCCCGGTCAGCTTCGGTGCATAGGTCACGATCGTCTCGCGGACTCGCTCGACGCGGCGATCCACCGTGAACCGTCACTGGACCAGCTTGCAGAGAGTTTGGCCGTGCTGCCGGCGCCCGTGCCCGAGAAGCCCGTGTAGTTTCAGGTGACGGTGACGGTCGCGGCTGCAGCGGAGACTCTCCCAGACCGTACCCCTGAGCCGGGTGAGCTTGTGCAAGTCCGGTCGAGACGCTGGCTCGTGGAGGAGGTGGTCGCTCAAGGCGGCGGGTCGCCCGTGGTTCGCCTCGCATGCGCCGACGACGACGCGCAGGGCGAAGCGCTCGACGTCTTCTGGGACTACGAGCTCGACAGACGCATCCTCGAGGCCGAAGGCTGGGACAACCTCGCGACAAACGGCTTCGACGACCCGCGCCAGTTCGCAGCCTTCCTCAACACGCTGCGCTGGAACACGGTCACGGCGACCGACCCGAACCTCTTCCAGTCACCCTTCCGCGCCGGCATAAGGATCGACGCCTACCAGATGGAGCCGCTGCGCAAGGCGCTGCGGCTGCCGCGCGTCAACCTCTTCATCGCCGATGACACCGGTCTCGGCAAGACGATCGAGGCCGGTCTCATCGCGTCGGAGCTGCTGTTGCGCAAGAAGGCCAAGGCGATCGTGGTGGCGGCCCCGCCGTCGGTGCTCGAGCAGTGGAAGGCCGAGCTCCATGAAGGACGAGGAGGTGTGGACGACCGAATACGACACCAGAGCCGAGGCGATCGAGGCGCTCGACGCCTGGATCGACGACTACCGCGCCGAGCGGCCCCACCAGTCGCTCGGCTACCTATCACCACTCGAATACCGCGCCGCGATCGGCGCGGTCACCCAGCCAACCTGTGCACGAACCGCAGCCTGAAGTGTCACCTTCCGACGGGACCACCACAATGCCTGCGCACGTACGCGCGAGCGTCTACGCGCCACGCTGCGGAGCCCGGATTTGGCTCTATGACTGGAAGCCGACGGGGGGATTCGAACCCCCGACCCCCGCTTTACGAGAGCGGTGCTCTGGCCAACTGAGCTACGTCGGCGTTGCGGGGACGAGTTTAGCCCGGCTCCGGGGTTCGCCCGGTGTGGAGATCTTGGTTGCGCGGTCGCTTCGGGCTCGGTTGCTTGGGCTTGCCCTTCGGCGGCCTGGGCCGGCGTTGCTCATCCCGCGCTGTCGGTCGGTTCACACGGTCGGCATGCGCTTCGCCCTCGACCTCGTCTGGCTCGATCGGGCGGGCCGTGTCCTCGCGATTGATCGACGGGTTCCGCCCAACCGGGTTCGTAGCCGACGCGACGCTGCTGCCGTCCTGGAGGTTCCCGCCGGTCACGGCTCTGGAATGATCTCCGCGATGGCCGAACGTCAGCGGCACCGTTTCGTCGAGGTGCTCGATCCGCGGGTGCCGATCTACCGGGACACCTACAACGAGTACTTCGTCTTCGTCCTTTCCGCCGGTGGGGCGATTGCGGGCACCCAGGTCCCGTTGTACATCGTCATGGCCATCACCGGCCTCTGGGACGTCCTTCCGTTCATCCTTGCCTGCGTTGTCTTCGAGCTCGCCGTGATCTTCGGCGTCGCTCGGCCTCAGATGGAGCCGCGGGAGCGAGTTGGTTGGGCTTTGCTTTGGTCGGCGACGACTGCGGCGCTCGCGTTTGCCTTCTGGCACCTCGTCGCGTCGCCGACGCTCTAGCCGGGCGAGCCTGTCAGCGCTGCCAGTCGCAGTCCCAGCGCACTCAGCGCCAGGTCTTCGCTGACGTTCAGCTCCAGCGCCTGCCGCAGGTCCTCGCAGCGCTCTGCCGCCTCCCGTAGGCGGCGTGGGTCGCGGCCTCGGGCTCGTTGCGCCAGCGTGGATGCGCGGTCCGTCGCGAGCACCGCGTCGGGCGCCTCTTCGGCTAGGCAGATCAGGTCTCGGAATGCCAGGCCCGTCAAGGTCAACGCCAGGTCCAGTACTTCGGTCCGCGCGCGGCGGCCGTCGCGTCGGGCGGCCTCCTCCAGCTCGCGCTCGATCGCCCGTCGCTCCCGGCCCTTTGGCTCGAGCTCCAGCCGCTCGGCTGCTTCGGCCGCCACAGCTTCCTCCGCCGCCGCGCGCCGACTCTCCGCTCGTTCGAGCAGCGGCTTCCAGCTCTCGCCCGGCTCGCCGGACAGCGCCGCCGCTGCGAAGGCGTCCACCTCCGCGCGTAGCTCGTCGCCCTCCGCGGAGGCGAGTAGCCGCGCCCGGGCCGCATTGCCCAGCGCCAGTCCCGCGCAAGCTCGGGCTCGCTCGGCGTCCACCCCCTCCGCCTCCAGAGCCGCCGCGATCCGCGTCGCCGGCAGCGGCTCGAACCGCACCGGCTGGCAGCGGGAGACGACCGTCTCCAGCACTCGGCCAAGCGCGTCCGTCAGCAGGATCAGGTGCACGAAGTGCGCCGGCTCCTCCAGTGTCTTCAGCAGCCGGTTGGCGACCTCGTCGTTCATCGTGTCCACGCGCTCCAGAACGAAGACGCGTCGGCGCGCCTCGAATGGCGTTCGGGTCGCTGCCGACACGACCGGCCCGTCCACGTCCTCCACCCGCATCACGTGGGCGCCGCTCGGGCGTACCCAAGTCAGGTCGGGGTGCGAGCCGTGCTCTACGCGGAGGCGGATGGCCTCGGGGTCATCGCCGCCCTCCGCAAGCAGCTCCGCCGCGAAGGCTCGTGCCACCGTTCGCTTGCCGGTTCCGGCTGGCCCGTGGAACAGGTAGGCGTGTGAGGGCCCCGCTTCGAGCGCGGCCGACAACACGATTCGAGCCTGCGGGTGGTCCTCCGTTCCCGCCAGCGCGAAGCTCATGCCCGTGCTCCGCTTCGCGCGGCCTCGACCTCGGCCAGCACTTCTGCGTGGATCTCCTCGGGTGCGCGTGTGGCGTCGACTCGCCGCCACCGGCCCGGGTCGGCCCCCACGAGCTCCTCGTAGGCCGACAGCACCGCCTCTTGCAGCCGCGCGCCCTCGTCCTCGAAGCGATCGCTCTCGCCGGCCCGGGAGGCGGCGGCAGCTGGATCGATCTCGAGCAGAAAGGTGAGGTCGGGGAAGAGCTCACCGGTCGCGAAGCGGTTGATCCGCTCCACCGCCTTCACCCCCAGCCCGCGGGCGCCACCTTGGTACGCGAGCGATGAGTCGAGGAAGCGATCCGACACGACGACCTTGCCGGCCGAGAGTGCCGGCCGAATCACCTTTTCGACGATCTCTGCGCGTGCCGCGGCGAATAGGAGGGCTTCGGCTTGGGGGCTGAGGTGGACGTCGGTATCGAGAAGGAGCGTCCTTACCCGCTCCCCCGCCGGCGTCCCGCCGGGCTCGCGCACCCCGAGAGCCTCCTCGCCCAACGCCTCACAGAGCAGCCGCGCCTGCGTCGTCTTCCCCGATCGATCGATCCCCTCGAACGTTACGAACAGCCCTCGCATCCGCGGGCGAACCTAGCAGCGGCACCAGTCTCATAGGATGCGCCGCCGCATGCGGACTCTCGTCACCGGAGGCGCCGGCTTCATCGGCTCGAACCTGGTCGACGCGCTGATAGCGCGCGGCGACGAGGTGACCGTCGTGGACGACGTCTCCACCGGCAAGCGGCACAACCTCGACCAGGCCCAGGCAAACGGCGCGGAGCTCATGGAGCTCGACATCCGCGATGCCGAGGCAGTGCACGCAGCGATAGAACGGGCCCGCCCAGAAGCCATCTTCCACCTCGCCGCCCAGATCGACGTCCGCAAGTCCGTGGCAGACCCCGCGAACGACTCGCGCATCAACGTCGAGGGCACCGTCAACGTCCTCAGAGCCGCTCAGGCGCACGGGGTAAGGCGTTTCGTCAACACCTCCACCGGCGGCGCCATCTACGGCGAGGGCCAGATCATCCCCGCCCCCGAGGACCACCCCGTCGCCCCCGAGGCCCCCTACGGCCTCTCCAAGCTCTGCGCCGAGCAGTACTGCGAGCTCTTCACCCGCCTGCACGGCCTCTCCACCATCTCCCTCCGCTACGGCAACGTCTACGGCCCCCGCCAGGACCCCCTCGGCGAGGCCGGCGTGATCGCCATCTTCTGCGGCAAGCTCCTCGACAACCAGCGGCCGATCATCTTCGGCGACGGCCTCCAGGTGCGCGACTACATCTACGTCAGCGACGTCGTGGACGCCAACCTCAAGGCGGCGGACTCGACGACCACCGGCGCCATCAACGTCGGCACCGGCGTCGAGTCCACCGTCCTCGACATCGTCGAGGCGCTCGCCCCCCTCGCCGACGGCGCCTTCGAGCCCGAGCACGCGCCGGAGCGGCCGGGCGAGGTGCGTCGCATCGCACTCGACGCCTCCCGGGCCAGGCAGGAGCTCGGCTGGGAGGCCGTCACAGGCCTCCAGGACGGGCTCGAGCGCACGCTCGCCTCCCTGCGCTGAAACCTCGAGACGCCGCACGCCGCGGCGTTTGGACGCCGGCGCGCGCCGCTCGACCCGTCGACGCGGGATACGGTCTCCCCCATGCCCGACGACCCCGTCCTCCTCGCCCCCGGCGAGGGCGAAAGCCAGGAGAGGTTCACGATCCTGGCCGGACGCGAGGAGCTCGTCCTCACGGAGTTCCGCTACGCCCCCGGTCAGGACGGCCCGGCGCGGCACATCCACCGCCACCACGCGGACGCCTTCTACGTGCTCGAGGGCCAGCTCCGCATCACGCTCGACCAGGAGGACCTCGTGCTCGGCTCCGGCGGCTTCGTGCTCATCCCGCCCGAGGTGATCCACACCTTCGGCAACCCCGGCGACGAGCCTGGCCGCTACCTCAACCTGCACGCGCCGGGCATGGGCTTCGACGAGTACCTGCGCGGGCGCTTCGAGGAGTTCGACCAGGTGTACGAAGTGCCGCCCGGCAGCGGCCGGCCGACCTCGGAGGCGGTCGTCCTGAACCCAGGCGAGGGTGAGCAGCTCGTGCTCGGGCCGAGCCGGTCGTGCGTCAAGGCGGGCGTCGACCACGGACCCGGCTCGCTCGCCGTCCTCGAGACGACGGTCGCGCCCGGTTTCCCTGGCCCGGTGCTCCACCTACACGAGGCGCTGGTCGACAGCTTCTACGTACTCGAGGGCACCCTCACGCTGCAGCTCGACGGTCGCACGGTCGAGTTGGGCCCCGGCTGCTACGGGCTCGTGCCGCCCGGTAAAGCCCACACCTTCTCCAACCCGCGCGACGAGCCCGTCCGCGTCCTCAACCTGATGGCGCCGGCCGGGTTCGAGCGCTACCTGCAGGAGGTGGCGGCGGTTGGCGGGCCGCCCGATCCCGCCATGATGGCCGAGATCGCCTCGAAGTACGACTTCCGAGCAATTTAGGCACAAGATGTAGCGCTCGGAGCAGGAGTCGAGCACTAGACCTAGTAGAATTCGGCATGTGCTTTGCCCGTATTGCTCGGCCGAATCCACGCAGGTGATCGACACCCGTCCGGCACCCGACGCCGTGCGTCGCCGCCGCGAGTGCGGCGCCTGCGGGCAGCGCTTCACAACCTACGAGCGGGTCGAGGAGCAGCGCGCCACCGTGCTCAAGCGCGACGGCAGCCGCGAGCGCTTCGACCGCCAGAAGCTCCAGCGCGGACTCGCGCGCGCCGCCGGCGGCCGCCCCGTCAGCCAGGAGCAGATCGAGGCGGTGGCCGGGTGGATCGCCGCCGAGGTCCGCAAGCACGGGGGCGAGATCCAGGCCGAGCGCATCGGCGACCTGGCCGAGCGCGGCCTCGCGCGGGTGGACCCGGTGAGCGCGATCCAGTTCGCCTCCGTCTACCGAAATCTTGCCGATCTCGACCAGCTCGAGGCCGTCGTCAGGCGCTTCAAGGACGACCCCCTACCGGGCGAGGACCAGCTCGCTATCGAGGGCTCCGTTCCGTCCGAGCCCGAGACGAATATCGGTCGTTCCCGCACAAGTCGCCCCAACCGAAGGAGAGGTCATGTCCCACAGCCGTAGCGCCGCCGCCCCGAGCGTCACCGCCAGCGGTGCCGGGGTCGGAGTTCCGCGGCGTTTCACGGCGGCGGACAAGCACCCGTTCGACTGCGTCGAGTGGGAGATCCGCGACGCCGTCATCGGCGATCCTGAGAACCCGGCCTTCGAGCAGCGGGGCGTCGAGTTCCCGGTGTCCTGGTCGCAGAACTCGACCAACATCGTTGCCCAGAAGTACTTCCGCGGCCGGCTCGACACGCCCGAGCGCGAGTCGTCTGTCAAGCAGATGATCGGCCGCGTTGCCGGCACGATCGCCGGCTGGGGCCGCGAGGGCGGCTACTTCGCGTCGGACGACGACGTCCAGGCCTTCGAGGACGAGCTCACCCACATCCTGCTCAACCAGATGGCGGCGTTCAACTCGCCGGTGTGGTTCAACGTGGGGTTCGAGGAGAACCCGCAGTGCAGCGCTTGCTTCATCCTCTCGGTCGAGGACGAGCTGGAGTCGATCCTCGCCTGGAACACCAAGGAGGGGAAGATCTTCCGGGGCGGGTCGGGCTCCGGGATCAACCTGTCGAAGATCCGCGGGTCGAAGGAGCACCTCTCGAAGGGCGGTTACGCCAGCGGCCCGGTCAGCTTCATGCGCGGCGCCGACGCCTGGGCCGGCACGATCAAGTCAGGCGGCAAGACGCGGCGCGCGGCCAAGATGGTCGTGCTCGACGTCGACCACCCCGACATCCTCGACTTCATTTGGTGCAAGGCGCGCGAGGAGGAGAAGGCGGCCGCGCTGCGGGACGCCGGCTTCGACATGCGGCTCGACTCCGAGGCCTTCGCCTCGATCCAGTACCAGAACGCAAACAACTCGGTGCGCGTCACCGACGAGTTCATGGAGCGCGCCGAGCACGGCGAGGAGTGGGAGCTCACCGCGCGCAACGGCGGCGAGGTGATCGACCGGGTCGACGCCCGCGACGTGCTGAGCCAGATCGCCGACGCGGCCTGGCGCTGCGCCGACCCGGGCGTCCAGTACGACACCACGATCAACGAGTGGCACACCTGCCCGAACTCGGGCCGGATCAACGCGTCGAACCCGTGCTTCCCAGGTGACGCTCGCGTTCACACGACGCTGGGCCTCATTCCCTTCGAGGAGCTCTACCGCCGCGCACAGACCGGCGAGGACTTCCGCGTCTACACGCACCGGGCAACAGCGGACGCGCCGGGCGAGGGCGTCGTGGCCACCCACCCGCTGGCGGTCATGCGCAACGGCGTGAAGCCGATCGTGCGGCTCCGTTTCGCGAATGGCCAGGAGCTGCGCTGCACGCCTAACCACCGACTGTGGACGCTCAACCGCGGCTACGTGCGCGCGGAGGAGTTGACAGCTGAGGATCGCGTGCTGCTCAACGACTCACCGACCGCGGCACAGGACGCCTCATGGGCGCTGCCGGTAAAGGTGGAAGCGCTAGCGAAGTCGTTCAGCCGCGGCGGCACCGTCACGTATCGCGAGCTCCCGGACCTATGGAGCGAAGGACTCGGCGAGCTCATGGGCCACCTGATCGGGGACGGCGACCTCACCGAGGTCCGTACCGAGTGGATCTATGGCGGAGATGATGTCGAGGACGGGTTGACCGATGCGCACGAGGGGCTCCTCGGCGAGCTGGTCGGTGGCGTGTCGCGCCAGGAGATGAGCAATGGCACTGTGCAGCTACGTGCCGGCAGCGAGGCGGTGCGGGAGTTCTTCCGCGGATTGGGCGTGACCTCGGCGCGGGCGCACGAGAAGCGTGTTCCGCACGCGCTCTTCAGCGCGCCGACCGACGTCCAGTCCGCCTTCCTACGTGGGCTCTTTGGCGCGGACGGTTGCGTGTCGCGGGTCGAGGCGGGTGGCAAGGCCAATCGCTACGTCGGTCTTGGGAGCCGCAGCTCGGCGCTGCTTAAGGATGTCCAGAGGCTGCTGAGCTCCTTCGGAGTTCGCGGGCGGATCTACCGGCTCACCGAGGCACGGAAAGCCAGCTTCTCCTACACGCGTGCGGACGGCAGCACCGTCGAGTACGAGTCGCGCGAGGGCTTCGACCTCCGCATCTCGGGTTCGGACCTCGAGCGCTTCGCCGAGGCGATCGGCTTCTCGACGCCCCGCAAGCAGGCCGCGCTGGAGACCATGCTCGACGAGACCGAGCGTTACAGGACGAAGGAAGGCACGAGGCTCCTCGCGCGCGAGGACGACGGCCAGGAGGTCGTCTACAACCTCACCGAGCCCCTCCACCACTCCTACATCGTCGATGGCTTAGCGGTGGCCAATTGCTCGGAGTACATGCACGTCGACGACTCGGCCTGCAACCTCGCCTCGCTCAACCTCATGAAGTTCCGCCGCGCCGACGGCACGTTCGACGTCGAGTCCTTCGAGCACGCGGTCGACGTGGTGATCCTCGCGCAGGAGATCGTCGTCGGGCCGTCTAGCTACCCGACCGAGGAGATCGGCCGCAACGCGCGCGCCTTCCGTCAGCTCGGGCTCGGCTACGCGAACCTCGGCGCGCTGCTGATGGCGAACGGCGTGGCCTACGACTCGGACGAGGGCCGTGCGCTCTGCGGTGCGATCACGGCGCTCATGACCGGGCGGGCCTACCGGACCTCGGCCGAGGTCGCCGGCGCGATCGGGCCGTACGAGCACTACGAGGAGAACCGCGACCCGCACAACCACGTGATGCGCAAGCACCGTCGCGCGGCCTACGCGCTCGACGACGAGCTGTGCGCCGACTCCGACCTGCTCGCCGCGGCGCGCCAGGCCTGGGACGAGGCGGTCGACGTCGGCGTCCGCAACGGCTACCGCAACGCGCAGGCGACGGTGCTGGCCCCCACCGGGACGATCTCCTTCCTGATGGACTGCGACACCACGGGCATCGAGCCCGACTTCTCGCTCGTCAAGTTCAAGGAGCTGGTGGGCGGCGGGCAGATGACGATCGTCAACCGCACGGTGCCGCTTGCGCTCGAGACGCTCGGCTACACCTCCGACCAGATCGCGGGGATCGAGGCGCACCTGGCGGCGAACGGCACGGTGGCCGGCGCCCCGGGCCTCGCCGAGGAGCACCTGCCGGTGTTCGACGTGGCCGTGGGCCAACGGGCCATCTCGCCGATGGGCCACATCAAGATGATGGCCGCGGCGCAGCCGTTGATCTCGGGGGCGATCTCGAAGACGGTGAACCTGCCGGAGTCGGTGTCGGTCGAGGACATCGCGGGCGTGTACACCGAGGGCTGGAAGCTGGGGCTGAAGGCGCTGGCGATCTACCGCGACGGGTCGAAGACGGCGCAGGCGCTGAGGACAGACGCGGGCGAGAAGAAGGACGCTTCCGAGGAGGCGCCGGTCGAGGAGCCGGCCCGCCCGGTGCGCCGGCGGATGCCGCGCGAGCGCCAGTCGCTCACCCACAAGTTCTCGGTGGGTGGCCACGAGGGCTACATCACCGCGGGCGAGTACGACGACGGCACACTGGGCGAGGTCTTCCTGACCGACGTGGGCAAGGAGGGCTCGACGATCAAGGGCCTGATGAACGCGTTCGCCACGGCGATCTCGATCGGGCTCCAGTACGGGGTGCCGCTCGAGACGCTGGTGAGGAAGTTCGCGTACGTGCGCTTCGAGCCCGAGGGCTACACGGGCAACCCGGAGATCCCGTTCGCGAAGTCGATGCCCGACTACATCATGCGCTGGCTGGCCTCGCGCTACTGCGACGCGGACCTGCACGAGGAGCTCGGCATCCTGACGCCCGAGGTGAGGGCGCGAAAGGCGTCGCAGGAGGCGCTGATGCGAGGCGACACGGCGAGCCCGCCGGAGCCGACCGCTGCCGAGGAGACGCCCGGAAACGGGGGCGGCAACGGAGCGCCGAAGGCAGGCAAGCCACAGGCAGGCGCTGGCGAGCCGAGGCCCGCGGCGGCGGCGCTGACCGACGAGCCGCCGGCGATCCCGGCGAAGCTGCAGGGCCTGGACCTGGGCCCCGCCTGCGCCCAGTGCGGCGGAATGATGCAGCGAACCGGCTCGTGCTACACGTGCTCGAGCTGCGGGAACAACACCGGGTGCGGGTAGGCACCCCGGGAAGTCCGATGCTCGTCAGAGACGTCGACGGGGGCCGCCCGGGCGGCCTGCTCAGTCGTCGCGGCCCTGCCGTCTGGCGGGGCGGGCAGGAGACCAGGGCGCTGGTGGGCGGACGTGCCGACCTGCGCGCGTTGGCCTCAGCGGGTGCCGCGCGACCAGTTCCGCATCGAGACGCTCTCGTCGCGCCCTGACGCGCTGGCGGGTCCGAAGGCGCCGGGTGCGCCGCTGTAGATCTTTCCGTGGGGATGCTCGGCGATTCCGCTGCCGCTCACCGTGTAGTAGCCGTAGACCACGCCGATGAACATGACGATGCAAAAGATCACGATCTCCATGACGCTCCTCCGGTGTCTCGGGCCATGTAGGAGCGAGCATCCTGCGTCCGGCGACCGCCGAGTGTGACGTGCGACACGCGTGGGCCTACGGGTGCGTTACGGCGCGCCGAAGTCGTGCACGTAGGTGCCGCCGGTGCCGCCTCCCGGGGTGCGGGGCGCAACGCCGACGCCGCTGTCTTGGAGCGCGCCGCTGAGGATGTTGGCGCGGTGCCCGGCCGAGTTCATCCAGGCTCCCACTATGCGTGACGGTGTCCCTAGCGATCCGTCGCCCCACGCGATGTTCTCGGCCATGCCGCCGCCGCCGTAACCGGCGTTCCTGATCCGCTGGTCGAACGTTCGCCCGTCCGCGGAGGTGTGGGAGAAGTAACCCCGCGCGACCATGTCGTCCGCGTGCCCCTGCGCTGCCGTGGCGAGTTGCGCGTTGTCGATGAGCGGCGCCAGCCCGAAGCCGGCGCGCTCGTCGTTGACCAGGCACAGCGTCGCGGAGCGGACGACAGGCAGGTTCGCAGCGGTGGGGACAGCGTTGGAGCCCGCGCAGCCCCCCGGCTGGGCCGGCGGAGATGGCGATGGGGTGGGCGGTGCGGGCGGCGGCAGGATCGGCGCCACCGGCACGAAGGTCGGCGGAGCCTCGCTGGGCAGCGTGGGCGCCGGCCCTCGAAGCTGTCGCGGCGACCGCTCGGCGCGCCGGCACGGCCGCTTCCGCACGCCGCGCCGCTTCTGCAG
>JBOGXT010000590.1:0-6839 GCA_050694635.1 Thermoleophilaceae bacterium | reverse complement strand
GCCGAGGCCGGGGCGGCCGGCTGCGGGTCGTCCCCGTCGCCGTTGGCCTTCACCGCGCGCGCCGAGCGGCTGGGATCGTAGGCGCCCTTGCGCGGCACCGGGAAGACGCGCGACACCGAGCCGAGGCGCGAGTAGGTGTAGCGGTTGCCGTAGACGTCCTGGAGCACGACGTGGCGGCCGAGCCGCTTGTTGCGGCCGATCTTCTTGATCTCGCCGTCGTTGACCGCGACCACCGGGGCGCCGGTCTCGGCGAAGATGTCGATCGAGCGGCGGTCGTCTGAGGACTCCACGACGTTGGCGGCGTTCTGGCCGCGCTGCACGCGCTTCAGCAGCTGTGCCTCGGCGATGTCGTCGGCGTAGCGCGCGCGGGCGTACACGGGGAAGCGACCCTCGGTGAGTCCGGTGAGGGAGCCGATCAGGTCGGCGGGCACGCCGGCGATCAGCCGGGCGCGGAGCAGGACGGAGTCGACGTACCAGTCGGCGTGGTTGTAGGCCCAGATGGCGGCGCGGACGTCGTTCTCGTAGTTCGCCGCCTTCAGGTAGCGGGCAGCGGCGAAGATGGCGTCGACCGGGTTGTAGGGGTCCTTGCGGCCGTCCTTGTTGGCGTCCGTGCCGTAGGCGGCCCAGGTGGAAGGCATGAACTGCATCCAGCCGACGGCGCCCGCGCTCGAGACGTTCAGGTTGCGGCCGTAGTCGGTCTCGATCTCGTTGACCGCGGCCAGGATCTCCCAGCGGATGCCGTACTCGATCCCAGCTGCCTGGTAGATCGGCAGGAGGAACGGCGGCACGCGGAACTTGCGGATGATGAAGTTCGGGACTCCGGATGCGGTCGACGGACCGGGCAGGGCGTCGATGAAGCCGGGGTTGGCGGGGGTCGGCGTGCCGTCGGAG
The DNA here is from genome assembly GCA_050694635.1 of Thermoleophilaceae bacterium. Lineage (GTDB taxonomy): Bacteria > Actinomycetota > Thermoleophilia > Solirubrobacterales > Thermoleophilaceae > JACVRW01. The sequence goes on along the minus strand of JBOGXT010000590.1, from coordinate 5,948 downwards.
TTGCGGAGCTCGCTCTGGCCGTCGCTGTCGCGGTCCCGGCGGCGACCCTTCTTCGAACGCTCATCCTCAGCTGGACCCTCAACCCCGCCGGTGATCCTGCGGATCTTCTCCCGCTCCTGTTCGACGCGCTCGCCGCTGTTGGTCTGGCCCTGCGGCGATCCGCCGCCGGCGCTCGGGGGTCCAGGCTCGGGCGCGGGGGCCGGCGCGTTCGGCTCCGGCTTGGGCGCCGCGTCCGGCGTGGTCGGGGTGGTCGGCGTGGTGGGCGTCGTCGGTGCGGGCGTGCCGGGCACCTGGATGTCGTCCAGTGTGCTGCCCGGCGGGACGTCCACCTGGACGACCTCGCCGCTCGGGAGCTGCACCGGGGCGGTCTGGGTCTGCGCGGTCGCCGGGATGGTGATGCCGGTGAGGACAGCCGCGACGAGAGAGCCTGCCGCAAGCAGGATGCTGAGGAGCCGCGTCTTCATCCGTGGTGGTCCAAGTCCTCCCTCGGGACTCCTCGAGGAGCGTCCCGCGTGCGCGCGCAGGCTAGCAGTGGCGCTTGCCGCTGGACGAACGCTACTTGAGGGCTTTTCAGTGTGCAACGGGGATCCGTCTGATTCGGGCGCGTGCCGGACCCGCACGCCGCGCCTGGGGCGGATGTGCGAGATCACGTCCATGTATCGACCGGCCCTGCCCATACGTTGAATTCGCTCCCCCACGCCTCGGCACCCCGAGAGCGCACTCCCGCCTTCCGTGTGTCGCGATTGTTCCAACTCGCGCGCGTTTGAAACGTAGGTAAAGCTCAACTCAAGCCTTAGGCAGGCCTCGCGCGTGTCGGTGCGTTTTCCTCCCGCGTTTGGGTGCGGCTCCCTCGCGCGCCCGATCGGCTACCCTGCGCCGCGTGTCCGCTTCCGAGCAGGACGAGAGCTTCGTCGAGAGGCTGTCGCGGCAGGGCGAGGAGGCGCTCGGCAAGGTGGCCGAGGAGCTGATCGCGAACTCCGTGGTGAACGCGGCGATCGCCCGCGCCTTCGAGGCGCGCGAGAAGGCGGTCCAAGCGCAGGAGGCGGCGCTCGGAGCGCTCAACCTGCCGTCGGCCGCTGACATCGAGCGCGTGACCCGCCGCCTGCGGTCGCTGTCTCAGCGGCTCGAGGGCATCGAGGACGCGATCGACCGGCTCGAGGAACGCGTCGCCGCGGCGAGCGGCGCCCAGACCGACCGCATGCCCGTCGTCGAGGCCCGCCTCGAGGAGATCGCCCGCGACCTCGCCCGCCTGCGCGAGGCGGTGGCGCCGAGCGACGAGCCGATGCCCCGGGCGCAGGAGCGCCTGACGGTCACGGAGTCGTAAGGGTCGGCGCCCTCGCCGCCCCCTTATTGCCGCCGTTCAAGCGCGGCATAGCCAACCTCGCCGACCCGGAGCCCAAGCCGCTCGATCGCCTCGGCGCCGGCGCGGCGGGCGCCGTCTTGGCCCGGCACGTCCGACACCCCGAGTACACACGCCGCCTCTACGCCCCGCCGGGCGGCCACGCGCAGGATCGTCGCCGCCTCCATCTCAACCGCCATCGCCCCCCGCTCGACCCACTCGCCGACCTGGCCGTCGCGGGGGTCGTAGAACAGGTCGCTGCTCACGACCGTGGCCCGTCTGGCGCCGGCGCCGGCCAATCCGGCGAGCAGTCCGGGGTCCGGCGTCAGCGCCCCGTTCGCACCCAGCGCGGCGCTCGCGCCGTCAGCGGGCAGCACGCTCTCCGCGGCGATCAGGTCGCCGAGCGCGAGGTCCTCGACCAGCGCGGCGCAGGTCCCGATCCGCACCAGGCGCCGTGCGCCGAGGGCGATCAGCTCCTCGACGACGATGGCCGCGCTCGGGCCGCCCATGCCGGTGGCCTGGATCGTGAGCGCCTCGCCGTCGGCGGCCGTGCCGGTGTAGCCCCACAGGCCACGGCTGTGGTTGAACATCTTCGGCCCGTCGAGCAGGTGCTGCGCCACCGCGAGCGCCCGATGGGGGTCGCCCGGCAGGAGCACGCGCTCGGCGAGCTCGGCGGCCGGCCTCAGGTGGATCGGGCGGGGCTGGTGCTGGAGCGGCACTCGGCGGCGAACCCTAGCCAGGTGTTCGCGTGCGGCGTGCGGCGTGCGGCGCGGGCGCGCGCGTGTGGGAGACTCCGGCGGCGATGGCGAAGCGCCCCACCACACCGGCCGACCTGCGCGACGCGGTCGAGCGGACGGTCCAGGCGACGCTCGGCTCGGCCGAGCGCCAGCGCGAGCGCACCCAGGGCGCACTCGACGACCTCGCGGGCACCGTCGACCAGCTGCGCCGCGGCGCGGAAGCGGGCCTCGCCCGCGGGAGGCGTGCGATCGAGGACCGGAGGCCGGCGACCTCGGAGGACATCCGCGAGCTGAACGCGGAGCTCCGCCGGATCCGACGCCGGCTCGACGACATCGAGGAGCGGCTGCCCGCCAAGCGGTCCGGCTCCGGCGCCAAGCGGTCGGCGTCCGGCGCGGGCGCAAAGCGCTCCGGCTCGGGCACGAAGCGCTCCGGCTCCGGCGGGCGTCGCTAGTCGTAGTGCCCGGTCGCCGGGTCCTCATCACCGGCGTTGGGAGCTATCTGGGGAGCCTCCTCGCCACGAGGCTCGAGCGGGATCCCGAGGTCGAGGCGGTCGTCGGCATCGACACGCGGCGGCCCAAGGCCAACCTCGAGCGCACCGAGCTGCTCGACGCCGACATCCGCGATCCTGACATCGCGGGGCTGATCCGGGCGGCCGCGCCCGACGCCGTCGTCCACAACAAGATCGTCCGCCAGCCGGGTCCGGGCATGTCGTCCCGGGCGATGCACGACATCAACGTGATCGGGTCGCTCCAGCTCCTCGGCGCCTGCGAGCGGGTGCCCACCATCCGCTCGATCGTCATCCGCGGCTCCGCCGGCATCTACGGCGCCGAGCCCCACGCGCCCCAGTTCCTGGGCGAGGAGATGACCCGCCTCTTCCCGCTGCGCACCCGCTTCCAGCGCGACGTCGCCGAGATCGAGAACTACTTCGAGACGTTCTCACGCCGGCGGCCTCAGGTGACCTGCACGATGTTGCGCTACCAGCCGGCGATCGGCCCCTCGCTCGACACCCAGATCACCCGCTACCTCTCGCAGCCCGCCTGCCCGACCTACCTGGGCTTCGACCCGCGCATCCAGCTCGTCCACGAGCACGACGCGCTCGAGGCCCTGCTCGCCGCGATCAGGAACCCGGTGAGGGGGGCCGTGAACGTCGCCGGGCGCGGCACGATCGGCCTGGCGCGCATGATCCGCATGGCCGGCCGGCCGCCGCTGCCGATTGCGGGCCCGCTGTTCGCTCCCGTCACCGAGGCGGCCCGGCGGCTCGGCCTGGGCGCCTACTCGGACGACTTCCGCCGCCTGCTCCGCTACGGGCGGGCGGTCGACATCCGCCGGCTCGAGCACGAGGTGGGGCACACGCCCCGGTACTCGACGGTGGCGGCGGTGCAGGAGTGGGTCGCGCGCGCGCGTGGAGAAAAGGCGGCAGCGTGAGCGAGGGCCTCGAAACCGGCCTCGCCTTCATGCGCCGCCTGCGCGAGGGCCTCGACGCGGGCCTCGAGCTCCCCGACGCCGTCACGCGCGGAGCCGCGGCGCTGCCGCGCGACGCCCGCCGGACCGTCCAGCGCGCCATGCGCCGGCTCGAGGGCGACTACCCCGAGGACGAGTGGGGCTTCGACGAGGACTTCGCCGAGCTCGTCGAGCCCCTCTTCGGCTTCCTCTACGAGCGCTGGTGGCGCGTGAAGGTGATCGGAGCCCACAACGTGCCCGCCCACGGCGGCGCCATGCTGGCCGCCAACCACGCCGGCATCCTGCCGTGGGACGCCACGATGATCTCAGTCGCGCTGCTGCGCGAGCACCCGCTGCCGCGCCATCCGCGCTTCATGGTGCTGAACTGGGCGTTCGACCTGCCCTGGGTCTCGGTCTTCATTCGCAAGGTCGGCGGGGTGGTCGCATCGCCGTACAACGCGCTGCGGCTGCTCGAGCAGGACCAGCTCGTGGCCGTCTTCCCCGAGGGAGTGAAGGGCACCGGCAAGCCGTACGCCGAGCGCTACCGGGTGCAGCGCTTCGGGCGCGGGGGCTTCGTGGAGATCGCCCTGCACGCTGGAGCGCCGATCGTGCCGGTGGCGGTGGTGGGGAGCGAGGAGATCTATCCCAAGCTGGCGGACGTGCCGCCGCTCGCCCGTCTGATCGGCGCCCCCTTCTTCCCCGTCACGCCCACCTTCCCCTGGCTCGGCCCGCTGGGCGCGATCCCGCTGCCGTCGCGCTGGCGGATCGAGTTCTGCGACCCGATCGAGACCGCCTCGTACGGCGCCGAGGCCGCCGCCGACCGCGCCGTGGTGCTCGAGCTGACCGAGCGCGTGCGCGACGCGGTCCAGCAGGCGCTCTACGCCAACCTGGTGAGGCGCGGGCCGGCGTTCGTCTGAGCCAGCTCGGCGAGCCGCCCCACTTCAGGTCGCCGACCACACCCTCCTCCAGCGCGCCGCCGCCTCCTAGGCCAAAGATCGCACTCGCGAACTCGGCCAACGTGCCGATGACATAGGTGCGTGAATCCCTTCCACCACCGGTTGACGCGACGCACAGGACCGGTACGGTCGAAGTGATGCGCCGGATGCGCATCCTCTTCTGGCCCCTGCTCGCGGTCACGCTGATCTCCGGGACGGCTTTCGCCGCGCCTGGTGACCCCTACGTCGTCTACACGGCGAACAGCTTCACCAGGGGCGCCGTGATCCTCCGCACCGATCCGTTCTCGGGTTCGCTCGTCGAGGTCTCTCGCAACGGCCCCCAGGGGACGCTGTTCCAGCGCCCCTACGACCTCGCGATCGAGCCCGACGGCAACCTGGTGGTGGCGGACCTCGGAGTGCCGAACCGGAAGGACGGCGCGGTGATCCGCGTGGACCCGCTCACCGGCCTGCAGAGCCTCGTGTCGAGCGGCGGCGGGTTCTTCGATCCCGCCGGCATCGCGGTGGCGCGGGACGGCCAGCTCTACGTGGTCGACAACCGGGCGCCGGACGACGACGGCGCCGTGATCAGGGTCGATCCGCGCACCGGCGCCCAGACGCTGATAACCGAGCGCGGCGCGCTCGACCTGCCGTTCGGGATCGCGGTCGAGCGCGGGGGCGGGCTCGTCGTGGCCAATCGCCTGAAGCCCGGCGACGTCGTCTCGAACTGCTACGCGGTCGGCAGGCTGGTGCGGGTCGATCCCTTGACCGGGGAGCAACGGGTGATCCCGCAGCAGCCCGGACACATCGCCTGGCCCTTCGGCCTGGCCATAGCGCCGGATGGCGGCATCGTCGTCGCGAACGAATGCGCCAGCCTGGGCGGCCTGATCCGGGTCGACCCGTTCAACGGCGACCAGACGCAGGTCACGCCGAACGGCCCCCAGGACGTGCTCGTCAGGCCCGAGCGCGTCGCCTTGGACCCGGCCGGGGCATTCCTCGTCACCGACTACTCGGTGGGCCCCGACAACGACGGCGGCATCGTCCGGGTTGACCCCGAGAGCGGCGACCAGCGGCTCGTGCGCGCCGGGGAGCTGTTCAACCACCCACTCGGAATCGCCGCGGTTGTCAACCGCCCGCCGACCGCCGCACTCGCGCTCGACCGGTCCGCGGTCGCCGCCGGGCGCCCCGTGCGGCTCGACGCCTCACGCTCGAGCGATCCCGAGGGGCTTCCGCTCGTGTACGAGTGGGACCTCGACTCCGACGGCGCATTCGAGACCGGCTCCGGCAGCACGGCCACGGTCACCCGCAGCTTCGCCAGCCACGGCCCGGCGACGGTGCGGGTGCGGGTCAACGACCGGCACGGCAGCCGGGCGGTGGCCGAGGCGAGCGTCCTCGTGGACGGCGCCGTGCCGGTGATGACGCACCTGCGCACCGGCTCACGGGTGCTCGGCGTCGGGCCGCGGGCGCGCCGCAAGCCCGGTGGGCGGGCCGGCCACGCC
>JBOGXT010000589.1:0-4067 GCA_050694635.1 Thermoleophilaceae bacterium | reverse complement strand
TCGCGCGGCTGGCCCGCGAGCTGGCCGCCCGCGCAGTCCGCGCAGCGCGGCGTCCGGCGCGGGTTGCGGATCCCGGCCAGGCCGAGCAGGCCGCCCAGCGCCACCAGCGCCGTCGAGATCCCGACCCCGACCCGGAACGCCCCCACCGACGCGTCCTCGGCCCCCTCCCGGATCGACGTCGCCACGTCCTCCGGCACGCCCTGCACCTCGACCACCGACAGCGGCCGCTCCTTGGCCGCCTTTACCGCGGCGGCCACCTCCGGCCGCTGGCTCGCCTGGGCGCCCACCTCGTCGTCGAGCCGCCTCTCGAAGGACGCCGCCACCACCGCTCCCACGGCCGCAATCGCCACCAGCCCCGCCACGCGCGCAATCGCGTTGTTGACCCCCGACGCGATCCCCGCGTTCGACTCGTCGGCGTCGGCGAGCACGGTCGAGGTGAGCGGCGCGACTGTCATCGACAGCCCGAGGCCGAAGACGACCAGGCCCGGGAGCAGGTCGGTCAGGTAGTTCACGTCCTCGTCCAGGCGCAGGAACAGCGCCAGCCCGACGGCGGTCACCAGCGGCCCCACGCCCATGAAGAAGCGCGGCCCGTAGCGGTCGGCCAGGGCGCCGAAGCGGGTCGAGAGCGCGAACATCAGGATCGTCACGGGTAGGCTCGACGTGCCCGCGGCGAGCGCGCTGTAGCCGGCCACCTGCTGGAGGAACAGCACCAGGAAGAAGAACAGGAGCCCGAGCCCGCCGTACATCGCGAACGTCTCGATGTTCCCGAAGGCGAAGTTGTGGCGCCGGAACAGCGTGAGCGGCAGCATCGGATGCGGCGTGCGCGCCTCCCAGAGCAGGAAGCCGGCGAACAGGAACGCCCCGCCGATCAGCGGCACCGCCACCACGGGGTCGCCCCAGCCGCGCAGCGGCTGCTCGATCAGGCCGAAGGTCATGCCGGCCAGCCCGAAGGCGCACAGGAGAGCACCTACGAAGTCCACGCGCGCATCCGGGTCGCGCTCCCGCGCCTGCGGGACCACGCGCAGGATCAGCAGCAGGGTGCCGACGACGATCGGCACGTTGATCGCGAAGATCCAGCGCCAGGAGGCCGAGTCGACCAGCTGGCCGCCGATCAGCGGCCCCAGCACCGTGCCGATGCCACCCCAGGCGGTCCAGGCGCCGACCGCCTTGCCGCGCTCGTCGGGCGCGAAGTTCGCGACGATCACCGCGAGCGCCGCCGGGGTGAGCAGAGCGCCCGCCACCCCCTGGAGCGCGCGGGCCGCGACGAGGATCTCGATGGTGGGGGCGAGCGCGCAGGCCAGCGAGGTCGCGCCGAAGGCCCCCACGCCGAGCGCGAAGACGCGCCGCTCGCCGAAGATGTCGCCGAGCGAGCCGCCGATCAAGAGCAGCGAGCCGAGCGTGACCAGGTAGGCGTTGGCCGTCCACTGCTGGCCCGCCAGCCCGCCGCCGAGGTCATCCTCGATGGCGGGCAGCGCGACGTTGACGACCGTGCTGTCCACCGTGACGACGGTGGTGCCGAGGATGGCGGCGACGAGGATGAGCCGCTGGGTTCGGGCCGGGGACGCCTCCATCGAGGCGTCAGGCGTCCGGGCCGGCGCCGTTGACCGAGGCCACTGGGCGCGGCCCAGGGCCGGAGTAGCGGGCGGTCGGGCGGATCAGCCTTCCCTCGCGCTTCTGCTCGAGGATGTGGGCCGCCCAGCCCGCCACCCGCGCGCAGGAGAACATCGGCGTGAAGAGCTCGGGCGGCACGTCCGCGTAGTCGAGCACCACCGCCGACCAGAACTCGACGTTCGTGGCCAGGACACGGTCCGGCTTGCGCGCCTTGAGCTCGGCCAGCGCGGCCGCCTCGAGCCGCTCGGCCACCTCCAGCCGCGGGGCCGAGATCTCGCGGGCGGTGCGGCGCAGCACGCGGGCGCGCGGGTCCTCGGCGCGGTAGACGCGATGGCCGAAGCCCATCAGGCGCTCGCCTGAGTCGAGCGCCCGCTTGACCCAGCGCTCGGCGTCCCCGAGCCGTTCGACCTCGTCGAGCATGTGCAGCACCCGGCTGGGGGCGCCGCCGTGCAGCGGACCGGACAGGGCCCCCACGCCGGCGGACAGCGCGGCGGCCACGTCGGCGCCCGTGGAGGCCACCACCCGGGCCGTGAAGGTGGAGGCGTTCATCCCGTGCTCGGCGGCGGAGATCCAGTAGGCGTCGATCGCCTTGATGTGGCGTGGGTCCGCCTCGCCGCGCCATCGGATCAGGAAACGCTCGGGGATCGACTCCGCCCGGTCGATCTCGCGCTGCGGGATCGGCGGGCGACCGACGCCGCGGGCCGACTGGGCCACGAACGAGAGCGCCATGACGGAGACGCGGGCGAGGTCCTCACGCGCCTGCTCGTCCGAGATGTCGATCAGCGGCCGCAGGCCCCACTCGGGGGCGAGCATCGCAAGCGCCGACTGGAGGTCGGCGCGCGGATCGCCGGTGCGGACGGCCAGCGGGTGCGGCTCGGCGGGCGGCATGCCGGGCTCGAAGCTGCCGTCCACGAGCAGGCCCCAGACCTTCTCGAAGGGCACCTTGCCCACCAGCTCCTCGATGTCCACGCCTCGGTAGCGAAGCGCGCTGCCCTCCTTGTCGGGCTCGGCGATCGCCGTGTCGAAGGCGATGACACCCTCGAGCCCGGAGGGGACCTCGATCAGGTCAGCCAAGCCCGGCCACTTGGTCGCCCACGGCGATCCGGCCGGGCTTCACGATGTCGGCGTTCAGCCCGGCGCGGTGGACCATGCCGCGCAGCACGCCGTCCCTCGTCAGCGACTGAAGATGGCTACACGGCTCGCACAACTCCCGCCCGACGCACTCCACCTCGCCCACCGTGAACGACTTGCCGACGAGGTCGTTCAGGCGCACGCCGCGCGTGAGCACCTGGCGGCGGGACTCCTCGTGCGTGAGCTCGATGCCGGTCTCGTCCGTGAACGCCTCCAGTGCCTCGGCCTCGATCAGCGTGATGTCGCGCGCGTCGGCATAGCGGTCGCCCACCATGCCTCGGTCGCGCACCTCGACCTCGTCGACGGTTCCGGGGAGCCCGCTCTCCTCCGCGGCGACAGCGATCTGCTCGACGGTGCCGGTCACGACACCAGGGTACTCTGCGGCGATGCCCATCCTGGACGAGCGGGTCGAGCGCTACATCCACGGGCTGCGGCCGGAGCGATCGCCGGTGATGGCCGAGATGGAGGCGCTCGCTGAGCGCGACGGCGTGCCGATCGTGTACTGGGAGACGGGCCGCTTCCTCGCGGCGCTGTGCCGGGCGCTGGACCCGGTGGTGCTCGAGGTGGGCACGGCGATCGGCTACTCGACGCTGCACATGGCGGAGCAGCTGACGAACGGACGCGTGATCACGCTGGAGCTCGACCGCGAGCGTGCGCGCCAGGCGCGCGACTTCCTCGGCCGCGCCGGCGTGGCGGAGCGGGTCGAGTTGATCGAGGGCGATGCGCACGAGACGATCGAGGCCGTGCGGGGGCCGATCGACCTGCTGTTCGTGGACGCCGCGAAGGAGCAGTACGTGGGATACATCGAGCTGGCCGAGCCGAAGCTGTCCGACCGCGCCGTGCTGGTGGTGGACAACATGCTGATGTCCGGCGAGGTCGCGCTGCCGGCGGACACGGAGACCTACTGGCGCCGCGAGTCGCTGGAGTCCGCCCGGCGTCTCAACGCGGAGCTGATGCAAAGCGAGCGCTGGCTCGCCTGCGTGCTGCCGGTGGGCGACGGGATCGCGTTCGCGACGCGCCCCTAAGGGCACAGGGCGCCGCCCGGGTGGAGGTCGACGATCTGATCAGCGAGACGTTGTCGCTGCCGCACGGCGAGCTGCGTCTGCTCCAGCCCCGCGACAGCGCCGAGCTGCCCGACGAGGGCGGCGTCGAATGGGCTCCGCTCGTTCCCTACTGGTCGGTGCTGTGGCGCAGCGGGGTCGTGCTCGGGCGCGAGCTGAGCCGCCGGCGGCTCGACGGGCTGCGGGTGGTCGAGCTGGGCTGCGGCATGGGCGTGCCGAGCCTCGCGGCGAGCCGCTCCGGCGCGGCGGTGCTGGCGACCGACC
>JBOGXT010000588.1:0-1514 GCA_050694635.1 Thermoleophilaceae bacterium | reverse complement strand
GCGCCAGAGTGTCGGATCCAGGATGGACCCGAAGTCGTCGGCCTGGTCGATGCGCCGCACGAACTCGTCCAAGTCCAGCTCCTCGAGGAGCGTGGTCACGAAGAGCAGCTGGCCCTGGACGCGCAGGTACTCGGCGTTCCGGATGAGCTCCCTCATGACAGCTTCGCCGGCGGCGGCAGCCGGCTCTCGTTCACCAGGTACTCCTTCGGGTCGCTCAGGAAGACGTGACAGTGAGCGCAGTAGCGGTTGCGGACGTCGTGGGGGTTGTGGCTGACCATGTCGCAGGCCGCGTGGAAGATCGCCGGCGGCTGGAGCGCGAAGCGCTGCAGCGCCTTGCTGCGGCGCTCGATGCGCGCGATCAGCGCGCGGCCCTCGGCCTCGAGGCGCCGGTCGACGAGCCAGCCGGTGAAGATCCACCAGCCGAGCGCGACGAAGCCGGCGATCAGGACGAGGGAACCGGCGAGCTGGACGTAGCTGCGCGCCGGCGGGTCGTAGAAGAAGGAGCCCGCGAAGTTGAGGCCGAAGCTGAGGCCCCAGATCGCGCCGAAGACGCGGAGCCTAGTCATTCCTCGTCACCCCCCGGCTTGCGGGGGCCGAAGTAGGTGGAGCCCTTCCAGCTGAGGAGCTGCTCGAGGTCGGGGTTCTTGCGCAGCAGCTTGCGCAGCTCGGTGGTGGACACCGCGAGCGCGGGCGAGTCGAGAGGATCCTGGCCGCCCTCTTCCAGGAAGGCGGCGAGCACGCGGATGTCGATCGCCGGCGTCTGGTGGGCGTGGTGGCCCCAGATCAGGCCCTTGAGCTCGATGGGGCCCTGCTCGTCGGTCCAGATACGCAGCGCGTCCTTGCGCTGCTTGGTGGTCGCCTCCAGGACGGTGAGCTCGGCGGCGATCTTCCGGGCCTCCTCGCCGCTGGAGGGCGTGAAGGTGGTCAGGTCGCGCCGCAGGGCCGTGAAGACCGGGCAGCGGGCCGTGTACGCGCAGTACGCGCAGCGCGCGCCCGGGGTCGCCGGACGCGGCCCCGACCGCTGCATCTGCTGGATGAGCGCGGCGAGCTTCTCGACCTCCTCCTCGATCTCGCCGCGCGACAGGCGCACGGTGCGGTCGATGCCGTGGCGCACGAAGTCGAAGGTGACCTCGACCTCCTCGACGTCGGGGAAGGCGTGCGCGACCAAGACCGGGTACACGCGCGCCTGGAGCTTCTCGCGCGCCTCCTGCTCGCCCCAGACGTACCAGTTGGTCTTGGCATCGCGGATCCGTGCCAGGCGCCCCTGCTCGAGCAGGTAGAGCTCGTCGACCTTCCCCACCACGCGCCTGCCGGCGAGCACCAGGTCGGCGTCCTCGCCGCGCCGCGGGAGCCAGACCTCGACACCGATGAGGTTCTCGAAGTCGAGGATGTGCGAGCCCGCGTAGTTGGTGCAGATGCGCAGGACCTCGTCCAGCACGCGGATCGGCAGGCCCGCGCCCTGCGAGGCCCAGACCTCCTTGGCGATCGTCGGGAGCTCGAGGATGTCGGTGGGC
>JBOGXT010000587.1:0-1718 GCA_050694635.1 Thermoleophilaceae bacterium | reverse complement strand
CCGCGCGCTGTCAGTCTGTCGGCGGCGCGGGCGTGCGCGCCCAGCCGCCAGCCGCCCCCCGTCTCTTCGTAAACGGCCCGACGCACCAGCGGATGGCGAAAGCGAAACCGCCGCGGCTGGCTCGTCGGCCGCACCAGGTCGGCCTTCAGCAGCTCGTCGAGCGAAGCGAGCGCCACTTCCTCCTCCACCTCCGCCGCGACTGCGGCCAGCTCGGGCTCAAACGGATCGCCCGCCACCGCAGCACCCTCCAGCACGCGCCGCGCCGTGGCCGGCAACGCGACCAGCTCCCCGACCATTGCAGCCTGCACGGCGCGCGGCACGCCGGGCATTCCCGCCCGGTCGGCACCATCCGCGTCGGCGTGGCCCGCTCGCGCCAGCTCCTGGAGGTAGAACGGATTGCCGCCGCTCTCCCGATGGAGGCGCTCGCGCGCAGCCCGCCCGACACCCGGCATCAGCTCGCTCGCAACCTCCAATGGCAACGGGCCCAGCTCGACCAGCTCCGCGCTGCCGTTCTGCCGCGCCGCGGCCAGAGCCCCCTCCAAGGCCGGGGCCCGCCGCGAGCGCATCGCCAGCCCAAGCAGCACGCCACCACGTGGTGGCCGGTGCAATAGCAGCGCCAGCACATCCGCCGAGGCCGGATCGGCCCAATGTACGTCATCGAGCAGCAGCGCCAGCGGCCGCTCCGCCGCCAGCCGCTCCAGCAACGCGCGCACTGCACGCGCCACCCTATGACGCTCACCCGATGCCGGCGCTGCCTCCACCTCGGCCAGCGAGCCGACCCCCGGCAGCACCGCCACCAGCTCTCCCAACTGCTCGCCTTCGAGCTCCCGCACGGCTCGCGGCAGCTCTCCTATTACCAGAGGCTCGAACGCGTCCACCAGCAGCGCAAACGGCAGATCACGCTCCAGCTCCGCCGCCCGCCCGCCCAACACGAGCAGCCCTCCCTCCCGGGCGCGACCCCCGAGCTCGGCCAGCAGCCGCGACTTGCCGATCCCCGGCTCACCGCGCAGCCCGAACGCCCGCGCGTTGCTTCGCTCGACTTCGCCGAGCGCACCCTCCAGCACCGCCAATTCCTCTCGGCGCCCCACCAAGACGGACGCCCCCACAGTCACGACACAAGCCTAACCCCCGATGATCGGGGACTCCAACCGTCGCGCCACCCACCCTCGGGTTGACCGGGCGTGCCCGGCAAGCCCTATTCCCGCAGAGCGCCACTTCCCACCCAAGCGAGCGTGTCGATAACTCAGCGCGAAACGCTCGCAAAGGACGAAGACCGGGCCTGTCGACTGGGTGCTGCGACCGCGACTGCTCCTAACCAAGAGCGGTGCAGCAGGCGTCGACTGGCCTCGTCCCAAAGCAGTCGTGCCGCGCCGACGATCCCGTCGCCGAACCGACGAGAACTCCGACTCGTAACGGGCTCGGCGCGGAAGAAGGTCAGCGGTTCGAGCCGTCGACAACTGCCTGCAAACAGGCGGCTTTTCCGGGGGCTCTCGCCGCGGGCCACGCCGCCGGGTACCCAATGGGTACCCGGCGACGCAAACGCACCAGCCGACTGCGGACATGAAAAAGACCTGCAAATCGCGGTCTTTTCGTAAGCGTTCAGTTCCCCCGCCTCAGACCAGGACGGGCGCGGGCTGACCGCGGATCGAGGCCTGGGCGACCTCGGCGAGGTAGGCGAAGAGCGAGCGGCCCTGAAGCCGGCAGCTCACCGCCGCCGA
>JBOGXT010000586.1:0-7742 GCA_050694635.1 Thermoleophilaceae bacterium | reverse complement strand
ATGGCTCCTCGGGGGCCGCGATCCATACCCTCAGTCCCCCGCCGCTACGCAGCCGCCCGCCGGTGCGGATCTCGATCGTTGGCGGGACCTCGTCGCTGGCGGGTGCCGGCGGGGCGACCGTCGTGGTGGACGCGGTCCAGCCGACCGGCGCACAGCCCGGTCCGAACTTACCCGCGCCTGGCGACAGCGTGCCCGTAGCCTGCTGGCCCGCCGGAAACGTCCCTGCGACGGAGGGCGTGAACGGTTGTCTGAACGAGGTGAACGAATGGTCGATGATCGGGAGGCGGTGCCTGCCGCCCGAGAGCGTCCCGCACCCCGTCGGCACGTCCCTCCAGGTGAAACGAGTGATGGAGCCGCCCTGGGCCGAGACGTCGAAGGAGACGGTTCCGCCCGTGGCCGCGGTTCCAGTGTAGGTCGCTCCCGGAACCTGATTTGCGGCGGCGGGCGCGGCGGCCGCGAGCATCAGAATGCCGGCGGCGAGACCCGACAATTTTCGACCCGTGAGAGTCATGGCTTTCTTCCTTTCGGGAGCATGTGGCGACGCTAGACCGGGCTCGGGCTCCAGCCAATCCCGCGAGCGGGCATCTCCGTTGGGGGGCTAACGGGGGTGCCGCCATCCACGCTGGCCTCCTTGACACGGGCACTGGAGAGGAGTCCACTCATTCCATGGCCGACGTGCTTCTGGTCCGCGGCCTTCGCAAGAGCTTCGAGTCCGGGGCGCTGCCGTTGTGGGCTTTGCGTGGGGTCGACCTCGAGCTGAGAAGCGGCGAGTTCGTCGCGGTGATGGGCCCGTCGGGCTGTGGAAAGTCGACGCTCCTGAACCTCGTTGCGGGTATGGAGGCGCCGACCGACGGGGAGATCGTCCTCGCGGGGCAGTCGCTCGTGCACAAGGACGAAGACGAGCGGGCACGGACGCGCCGTGTCCACATCGGCTTCGTCTTTCAGTTCTTCAACCTGCTCGAGGGGATGAGCGTCCTCGAGAACGTCGTGCTGGCGGCCATAATCGCGGGCAGTTCTCGCAGCCAGGGGGAGACCAGAGCGCGCGGCCTGCTCGACCTGCTCGGGCTGGGTGCAAAGGCGGACGACCTCCCCGGCGTCCTCTCCGGCGGCCAGCGCCAGCGGCTCGCGATCGCCCGGGCCCTGGTGAACGAGCCGACGCTGCTGCTGGCGGACGAGCCCACCGGGGCGCTCGACTCGGCGGGCGCGAGCGAGGTGCTCGAGCTGTTCAGGCGCCTGCATAGCGGCGGGCAGACGATCCTGCTCGTCACCCACGACGAGCGCGTCGCCGAGGCGGCCGAGCGGGTCGTGTCCATGCGGGACGGGCGTATTCGTGACGGCGCCTCTCAGCCACTCCCTTCAGCGGTAAGGACGTAGCGTGCCGGCCGTCCGCATGCGCCTGCGTGCGGAGCTTCGCACCCGTTGGCGCGCCTGGCTGGCGCTGGCCGTCCTTGCCGGCCTCGGGGCAGGCCTCGTGATCGCCACCGCCGCGGGGGCGCGGCGCACGGACGACGCCGTGGCGCGCTACCGCGCCGCGGTGGGGGTCTTCGACGTGTGGGTTGGGAGGAACGAACTGTCGGCTGCGGCCTTCGCCCGCGTCGAGAAGCTGCCGCAGGTGGCGCGGGCGATCCGCTCGTTCGACGTCGCTTTCTGGGGCCGCACCGACGCCGGCCGCGCGGTGACGGTCAATGACGTGGAGCTGAACGCGCCGATCAACGGCCCGGAGGCCGGCCATGAGCGAACGAAGTACCTCTCCGGCCGGCCGCCCGACCCGGCCAGGGCCGACGAGATCTACGTGGGTGCGCGAGCGGCCGAGGCCAACGACCTACAGGTGGGCAGCACGCTGCGGGTGCGGGTCGCGACGCCGCGGGAGTTGGGGAAGTTCACCGATACGAGCCGGCTCCGGGCCGGAGCCGACCCCGAGACCACGGGCACGGGACCGCTCCTCACCCTGCGCGTCGTCGGAGTTACAGCCGAGGTCCTTTCCGAGGACGCCCTGGCCTTTACGTCGTTGTCGCGTGGCTTCTACGAGACCTACCGGCGAAGGGTGGGCCTATGGTACGAGCTCACGGCCATCCGGCTCAAGCGCGGGGACGCGGACCTGGACGCGTTCCGGGCCGGGGTCGAGCGGCTGGCCGGAGGAAAGCAGTTCGCGTTCCAACCGTATCGGAGCTTCACCGCGAAGCTCCAAAGCTCGATCGACCTCCAAACGCAGGCTCTCCTGGTTCTTGCCGTGCTGGGCGGGCTCGCCGTGCTGGTCCTCGTCGGGCAGGCGCTCACCCGCCAAGCCGCCCTCGAGTCGAGCGAGCATCCGCTCCTGCTGTCGCTCGGGATGACGCACCGCCAGCTCTTTGCCTTGGGCATGATGCGGGTCGCCCCTGTGAGCCTCGCGGCCGGTGCGCTCGCCCTGGGTGTTGCCGTGGCCCTCTCACCGCTGGCTCCGATCGGCGTCGCCCGATGGGCAGAGCCCGACCCGGGCCTCGCCCTGGATCCACCACTGGTCGGAGGGGGCGCCGTGGCGACCACCGCGCTTGTGTTGCTGGCGGCCCTTGTGCCCGCTTGGCGGGCATCCCGGACACGGCCGCACGACGCTCGGCGGCGGTCATCGGCCACCGTCGGTTTCCTGGCACGAACCGGGTTCCCGGCAAGCGGCGTGTCTGGTGTGCGCATGGCGCTCGAGCCCGGTCGCGGCCGGACCGCCGTGCCCGTCCGCTCGACGCTGCTCGCCGCCATCGTCGCCGTCGCCGCGGTCGCCGCCACCTTCACGATCACCGAGAGTGCGGATCACCTGCTCGACACGCCCAGGTTGTACGGGCACAACTGGGACGCCGTTATCGGCCCGGGCGCCGGGTCGAGCTATGCCGACCCGTTCGTCACCCGCCTGCGAGCGGATCGTTCGATCGCGGAGCTCACCGCCGGGACCGTGGATGAGATCCGCATAGGAGGCAAGGCCACGGGCGTGCTGGCGATGAAATCGATCCGAGGCGCGCTCTCGCCGACGGTGCTCGAAGGTCGAGCCCCGGCCGGGTCGCGCGAGATACTTCTCGGCACGAAGACGGCGGGCACGCTGGCGGCCGAGATCGGAGACACGGTCGAGGGGCGCATCGGCGACCGGGCGTCCGCCTTTCGCGTCGTCGGCCGAGGCGTGTTGCCGGATTTCGCGATCTCCGGTTCAGGCCCACTGGCCTTCGGCAACGGCGTCGCGATGACCGCGGAGGGAATGAGGCGGCTCGACCCGCGGGCGCCACGCAATCTGCTGCTCCTCGGCCTGGCTCCTACCGCGGAAGCACCGGCGACGCTCGCACGACTGCAGCGTGAGGCTTCCGCCACGCCGCCGCCGCGCCCGGCCGACGTCGGTAACTGGGGTCGGGTCGACGCCTTCCCCTATCTGGCCGCGGCGCTGATCGGGGTGGGCGCGGCGGCCCTGCTCGCGCAGGCACTGATCACCTCCATCCGGCGCCGGGATCGCGATCTGGCGATCTTCAAGACGCTGGGCTTCGAGCGCCGTGCGATGCGCGCGACGGTGGCCTGGCAGGCATCGACTGTCGCGGCGATCGGCGTTCTCGTCGGGCTGCCGCTCGGGGTGGGCCTCGGCCGGTTCGGCTGGAACCTGTTCGCCGCGGAGCTCGGCGTCGTCCCCGAGCCGATGGCGCCGGCCTGGTCGGCCTTGCTGGTGATTCCGGCCGCGCTCCTGCTCGCCAACCTGGTCGCCTTGGTTCCGGCCGCGATCGCCGCACGCATCCGGCCGGCCCTGGTGCTGAGGGCGGAGTGAGATGGCGGCACCGGGTGTGAGGCTGTGCGGGGGCCGGCATCCTCGGCGGCTCGATCGCTTCGTGCTCCAGGTGTTTCTGTTGGGCGGGCTGGTGGGAGTCATCGTCGGGGTTCAGCTGCTGGTCCTGTTGGTGCTCGGCCGCTTCCCCACGAGTGACGAGCGTGCGGTGCTGGCCGTGTCGATGATCGCGGCGGCGGTCGCGGCGCTCCTCTACCAGCCGGCGCGCTCGCGCCTCGAGCAGGTGGCAGAGAGCCTGCTGCCGGCCGCAAGCCCCCCGACGGGTGACGTACTCACGGCCTTCGCAGGGCAGTTGAGCCGTGCGGTACCGCTCGATCAGCTTCTGCTCGAGCTGGCGGAGGCGCTCCGTCGCGGCCTTCTGCTGGAGGCGGCCGAAGTCTGGACGGGGTCCGGCGGCCTGTTCGAGCGGAGGACGGCCGCCCCCGATCGCGGCTGGGCGAGCCTCTCGCTCGATGCCGCGGAAGAGTCCGTGATCGCCGCGGCCGGCGTCTCGGGCCCCGCTTGGCTCGGGGTGTGGCTTCCGGCGCTGCTCGAGGGCCGCGGCGATCGGCCGCTCCGAGTGGCCGCCATGGCCCAAGCCGGTGAGCTCCTGGGACTCATCGTGGTGGAGCGGCCATCCGGCGGGGAACCGTTCGGCGCGCGCGATGAGAGGATCCTCGCCGAGCTCGCCCAGCAGGTGGGCCTGGCGCTTCGCAACGTTCGCCTCGACTCTCAGCTGCAGGCCTCCCTCGACGAGAACAGAAGGCAGACCGAGCAGCTCAAGATCTCACGCGCCCGCGTGGTGTCAGCGGGGGACGCCGAACGTCGGCGCATCGAGCGCGATCTCCACGACGGCGCCCAACAGCAGCTGGTCGCGCTCAGCGTGAACCTGCGCCTGGCGCAGGAGCTGACCGACTCCGACCCAGCAGAGGCGACGGCCATCCTGGCGCAGCTCGGGAAGGACACCGAGTCGGCGCTCGAGGGGCTGCGCGAGCTCGCGCACGGCATCTATCCGCCCTTCCTGGCCGAGCGCGGCCTCGCCGACGCTCTCTCCGTCGTCGCTGCGCGGGCTCCTCTGCCGACGCGCCTCGACGTGGCAGGGATCGGACGTTACCCGCCCCAGGTCGAGGCGACCGTGTACTTCTGCTGTCTCGAGGCACTGCAGAACGCCGGCAAGCACGCCGGCGACGCCGCCTCGGCGATGATCCGCGTGCGCGAGGGGGAGGGAGGTCTCCTCTTCGAGGCGGTCGACGAGGGCGCCGGCTTCAACCCGGCTGCGGAAGCCCGCGGAGCCGGGTTGACGAACATGACCGACAGGCTCGGCGCGCTTGGCGGGAGCCTTCGGATCGAGTCTTCGCCAGGCCGTGGAGCGCGAATCGCGGGCGCGATCCCGCTCGGGCGCTGAACATGGTGCGCGTCGTCGTGGTCGACGATCAGGCCCCATTCCGGCGTGCCGCCCGGGCGGTGGTCGCAGCGACGACCGGCTTCGAGCTGGTCGGCGAGGCGCGGTCTGGGGAGGAGGCGGTTCGGCTCGCCCGGTCGCTCGCCCCTGACCTGGTCCTGATGGACCTAAAGATGCCGGGCATCGGCGGGATCGAGGCCACCAGGCGGATCGCCGCGCCCGGCTCCGACACTGTGGTCGTGCTGGTGTCGACCTATCGCGAGACCGACCTTCCGGCGTATGCCCAGACATGCGGCGCCGCGGCCTTCATCCACAAGAAGGGCTTCGGACCGAGCGTGCTGGAAGAGGTTTGGCGCTCGCTCAGCCCCGGCGCCGCTGTTCGGATAGGTACAGCAGCACCGCCTTGACGCGCCGGTGCACGTCCGACTGCCACGTGAGGCCGAGCTTCTGAAAGATCGAGTGCACGTACTTCTCCACCGATTGCTCGGTCACGACGAGCGCTGAAGCCGTCGCGGCGTTGTTCTTGCCGCTCGCCATGTGCTCCAGGACCTCGCGCTCGCGCGGCGTGAGCACTTCAAGCGGCGATTCCTCCCGCTTTGAGCCCGCAGCCACAAGCGATTCGACGACCTTGGAGTCGATGGCGGAACCGCCCGCCGCAACGTCGGCGATCGCGCCGGCGAGCTGCTCCAGGTCATGCACGCGCTCCTTCAGGAGATAGCCGCGCCCCTCCGAGCCGCGCTCCAAGAGGGCCAGAGCGTACTCCGGGTCCGCGAACTGGCTCAGCACAACGACCCCCACCTTCGGGTGGGTCTCGCGCAGCCGCTCGGCGGCCTGGATGCCCTCGTCTCCGGCTCCGGGCGGCATTCGGATGTCGGTCACCACCACGTCGGGGCTGTGCGCGTCGACCGCTTCCAGGAGCGAACCGAGATCACCGCAGGTAGCCACGACCTCGAGGCGCTGGCGGCTCTCGAGGAGCCGACGGACCCCCTCGCGTACCAGGTAGTCGTCCTCCGCCAGCACGATCCGGATGGCCAAGGGGACATGGGATCACACCAGGGCACGCCGAGGCAAGCCGGCCACGCCCTCTCCGGCGCATTCGGATCACCGTGTCGCCGGGTGGCGGGCTACTGCTCGTGGTCGCACGCGCTACCGACAAAGGGGGGGTTACGCTCGCGGGTCCGGGGGCGAGAGGGCGTCAGCGATTCCGCCGGCGCACGGTCGGCGCGCCGGGTCCGCTGGAGCATCAAGCGAGCGGGGTCGCGTGGATAGCCTGTGTCCGACGTCCGTCACTCTCGGTCGGTGCGCTCGAGGAAAACGACGCGATCTTCGAGCGACTGATCGGCGATCGTGAGCACGGCGGCGACGAGTGCGCTGCTCCCGGCGGGGCGGCGCGAGAATCGCGACGACAGGGCGATGAGCACGCCCGGGTGGTTGAGCCCGGCGTTGAGGTGGTCTGCCGCGATGCGGGCGAAGTCGGCGACGTTCTCGCTGAGCAGCACGTGGCCGTTGGCGGCTGCGGCGGCGAATACGTCGAGGTCGGATCGCCCAGCGAGACCGAGCTCGGCCAGGGTGACCGCGTCGATGCTGGCGTCGCGTAACGCCTCGGCGTGCCTCGCCGAGTACATCTCGTCGAGTAGGAGCTTCACCGCGTGTCTGCGGCGGCCGTCTCGCGGCGGTGCAGCTCGATGCGCGCGGCGATCTCGTCCGGGTAGGCGGCGCGGTAGCGCAGCGCGGCGTCGATCTGCGGTCGGGAGACGATCCCCTCGTCGGCCAGGGCGGCTGCGGGATCCGCTTCGTCGGCGAGGTCATCGAGCCACATCGCGACCTCCCAGACGTCGGGCCCACCGACGAGTCCGGCGCGCCGGCCGGTGGGGCCGTCGCGGAAGGTGATCAGCGGGTGCTCGTCGCGGCGGGCGCCCTCCTCGGCGTAGCGGCGCAGGCGATCCGACAGGCTCTCGCCAGCAGCACGGGCCCGAAGGCGAAGGCGCTCCGCGAGCCCATCGTCGAGCCGCACCGACACGTTGACAGACATGCAGGCATTGTCGCACATCGTCCACACCCGGGTCCGGATGGGACTTTGCGGAGCGCCCCGAGCAGGATTCGAACCTGCGGCCTACTCCTTAGGAGGGAGTCGCTCTATCCGGCTGAGCTATCGGGGCCTTAGTCGGAGACGATAACCGCCTCTGGCTCGCTCAGACGCGGCCTGAACAGCTCCGCCGACGCGGCCAGCTCCTCCACCAGCTCCTCCACGTCGGCGGTGCGCTCGATCCGGCGCAGGTCGTCCGAGTGCCCGCGGGTCACCGCGAGCCGCGACGAGAACAGCTGGCAGCAGTCCTCGTCCGGCAGGATCGAGATCTCGTAGGTCCCGAGCGCTTTCGCGATGTCCACGATCTCCGCCTTGTCGCGGTCGATCAGCGGGCGCAGCAGTGGCAGCTCGGCCGCCTCCTCGACCACCGCGAGGTTGGGCAGCGTCTGGGAGGCCACCTGGCCCAGCGAGTCGCCCGTGACCAGCGCATCCGAGCCGAGCCGCCCCGCCAGCGCCGACGCCACGCGCACCATCAGCCGCCGCTGCGA
>JBOGXT010000585.1:0-2635 GCA_050694635.1 Thermoleophilaceae bacterium | reverse complement strand
CCCAGGTGGCCAGCGCGGCGGCTGTCTTGGCGGTGACGAGGTCCGCCCGCATCCCGTCGACGCTGGCGGCAGCGCAGGCGCCCGCGATCCGGGCGAGCATCGGCTCCGGAAGGCGAACCTCGCCGAGCTGCTCGCGGGCGAAGCGGATCCTGTGCGCGAGCTCGCGATCGGCACCGTCGTACCGGGTGGTGAAGCGCTCAGGGTCGGCCTCGTAGGAGAGGCGGCGCCGCACGATCTCCGCCCGCTGGGCCGGATCGACGCTCGCCGTCACCTCGACTGTGAGCCCGAAGCGGTCGAGGAGCTGCGGCCGCAGCTCCCCCTCCTCGGGATTCATCGTGCCGACCAGCAGGAAGCGCGCGGCGTGGCGCACGCTCACGCCGTCGCGCTCGACGTAGTTGACGCCGAGCGCCGCTGCGTCCAGCAGCAGATCCACCAAGTGGTCGGCGAGCAGATTGACCTCGTCCACGTAGAGCACGCCACGGTGGGCGGCCGCGAGCAGCCCCGGGTCGAACGCGCGCTCGCCCTCCCGCAGCGCCCGCGTCACGTCGAGCGATCCCGACACGCGGTCCGTGGACGCGCCGACCGGAAGCTCGACCAGGCGCACAGGGCGCGAGCGCACCTCCACGCCGTCGTGCGGGCCGTCCGGGCAGCCGGGGTCGGGCTCGCGCGGCTCGCACGAGAACGCGCAGCCGTCGACCACCTCGACCGGAGGAAGGAGCGGCACGAGCGAGCGCACGGCGGTCGACTTCGCGGTGCCCCTCTCACCGCGCACGAGCACGCCCCCGATCGCCGGATCGACGGCGTTCGCGAGCAGCGCGGTGCGCAGATCGTTGTGTCCCACGAGCGCGGAGAAGGGGAAGGCGGGTGCTCCCACCTCGCTCACGCGGCACCTTTGAGCGTCATCGCCGGTGCTGCGACCGGCGCCGCCGCCAGGACGGGCAGGTCGGGCGGCGCCCCCTGCTCGATAAGCGCGCCAAGGGCGTCCACGTCGGCGTGCTCCTCGAGCAGGTCGCCGAGCGCGTCGAGGCGGGTCTCGCGCGCCGTGGCGAAGCTCTCGCGCCCCGGCACGAACGACAGCCCGCGCAGTCGGGCCATCCAGGCGAGCAGCGCCCGCCGGAACTCGTCGCCCTCGGCAGCGCCGTGCAGGGAGGTGCCGACCACCGCTCCCTCGACGCATCCGTCCTCGCCGGCCTCGGTCTCGATCAGCGGGGTCCCGCCACAGCGGGCCGTGCGTCCGTGGTGGATCTCATACCCCCGCACGGGAGCCGAACCGAGCAGGGGCACGCGGCCGACCGTCCAGGCGAGCTGCTTCTCACGCTCGAAGCGGGTCTCGACAGGCAGCAGCCCCAGCCCGGCCACGCGGCCGTGACCGCTCTCGACCTCGTCGAGTACGAACCGGCCGAGCATCTGGTAGCCGCCACAGATCCCGAGCACGGGGGCTCCCGCCGCGGCGCGCTCGGCGAGCGCGCGATCGAGCCCGCGCTCGCGCAACAGCAGGAGGTCCTCGACGGTCGCCTTCGTGCCCGGCAGTACGACGAGGTCGGCGCGGCGGATGTCGGCCACCGAGCGGGTGAAGCGTACGCTCACGCCCGGCTCGCCGGCGAGCGCGTCGAAGTCCGTGAAGTTGCTCATCCAACGCAGGCGCACGACCGCCACCTCGATCCCGTCGGCTCCGAGCGGAGGAGGCGCGCTGTCGCGCTGGGCGTCGAGCGCCAGGCTGTCCTCGGCGTCGAGCCAGAGCCCCTCACGCCACGGCAGCACGCCGAAGGTCGGCCTGCCCGTGAGGTCGCGCAGACGGTCGAGGCCGGGCCGCAGTACGTCCGGGTCACCGCGGAACTTGTTCACCACGAAGCCCGCGATCAGGCGCTGGTCGGCCCGCTCCAGCAGCGCGAGCGTCCCGTATAGCGACGCGATCACGCCGCCTCGGTCGATATCGCCCACGACCACCACGGGCATGTCCGCGTCGCGCGCCAGGCCCAGGTTGGCGATGTCGTGCTCGCGCAGATTTATCTCCGCCGGGCTGCCGGCCCCCTCGCAGATCACCGCGTCGTAGCGTTCGCGGAGGGAGGCGAGCGCCGCAAGCACGCGCGGGCGCAGCGACTGCTTCAGCCGCTGGTAGCCCTTGGCGTCCAGGTCCGCGTGAGGCGAACCCATCACGATCACCTGGCTGCGGCGCTCGCCGGACGGCTTGAGGAGCACCGGATTCATCGCCACCTCGGGCTCGAGCCCGCAGGCCTGCGCCTGCGCCGCCTGGGCACGGCCGATCTCCTCGCCGCCGGCCGTCACCGTCGAGTTGAGCGACATGTTCTGCGCCTTGAACGGGGCCACGCTCAGCCCGCGGCGGCGCAGCGCGCGGCAGATGCCGGCCACCACGACGCTCTTGCCCGCGTCGGAGCAGGTGCCCGCCACGAGCAGTGCGCCGTTCACGCCTGCGCTCCCGCGTCCCGTGGTCCCGCAACCGCCGCGAGCAGCGCCAGCAGCAGCACAGCGGCCGACCCCACGGCGCTCGAAAGCCGGATCGCGCGCTCGACGTCTGGGGGTCCGGGGAGCCGCCCCTCGCCGAGCGTGGGTCGGCGCTCCACCCGCCCGCCGTAGCTGTTCTCGCCCCCTAGGCGCACCTCGAGCGCCCCCGCGA
>JBOGXT010000584.1:0-3943 GCA_050694635.1 Thermoleophilaceae bacterium | reverse complement strand
CCTCCCACGAAGCCGCCCACCGCGCCGGCGGCCGCGGCGGTGACGAACCCCGCGACCGCCGCCTCGGGCAGCAGCGTGTCCTGCCACGGGACCGGCATCCAGAGGTGGCTCCAGCCCCACTCCGCGGCGAGGCCGACCGTGCCGATCAGGACGCCCGCGAGCGCGCCGGTGGCGACCGGGGAGCGGCCGCGCGCCCGCGCGAAGACCGCCTCCACGAGCAGCGCCTCCACGAGGTACAGGGGGAAGTGCGGGGTGGTCTGCTCCCAGACCCCGCCGACCATGATCGCCAGGAAGCCGCGGATCATGACGAAGCCCGCCACCGCCTGGAGCGCGCCGCCGCGGCCGAGGTAGATGCGCGCGGTCACGAGGCCGATGCCCGCGGCCAGCATGATGAGGATCGGATGGAGCACCTGGCGGAACTGAGGCACGCCGAAGTCGAACTCGCCCTGGAAGGTCGAGAGCGCCACGAGGAAGCCGCCCACCAGCAGCGAGCGGCGCAGCACGAAGACGAGGCGCGGGTTGTCGCGCTCGGGGTCGCGGCCCATGCCGCCGATGGCCTCGGACATGAGCGCCATGGCGCCGAGCACGGCGAGCGACCCACCGCCGATCAGCATCAGGTGCGTGGGGCCCCAGAGCGTCACGTCCTGGCCGAAGATGCGGTGCCAGAAGTCGTCCAGGGGGAAGCCCGAGAGGGCGAAGGCGCCGCAGGCGGCGATCAGCAGGCCGCCGACCGGGATCCACCAGCCGTTGCCCAGCGACACCGCGGCGCGGCTGGGCCGCTCCCTCGACAGCGCGGCGCTGAGGACGCCGGCGAGCAGGGCGCCGTAGAGGCCGACCAGGATCAGGTAGTGGGCCGGGTTGGCGAGCGGCCCGTCGTCGCGGCCGTTGTCGATGTGCAGCGAGATGTCCCAGTACATGCCGAGCACGGCCGTGAGCAGGGAGATGCCGAGCACCGACGAGGGGAGCGCAGCCCAGCCCGGCAGGCGGGAGACGCGCTCGGAGAACGCCGCGGCGCGCGAGAGCAGGGCGCTGCGGCCGCTGCGATGGCCGGCGATCAGCACCGCGATGGCGAGGGTGGCGACCAGCGCGCCGGCGGTGGCGCCGATGGCCTCGCCGAGTGCCGCACCCCCCGCCGGCTCGTCGCCGGTGGCCTGAGCTACGAATGTCAGCCTGTCCATGTGCAAGTCTCCATCCCGCAATCGACTCCACCTTCATCGTTCCCGGTAGGCAAACTAACTGAACGTCCAGTCAGTCTACTGTGATGCACGTCACACAAGCCCCGTGGCCGCGCGCCGCCGAAGGCCCGGCGCCATGAGCACGGTCCCCCGCAAGCGCCTCAGCGGCGAGGAGCGCCGCGCCGCCATCCTCGACTCCGCCCTCGCCGTGTTCGCCGAGCGCGGCTACCACGCCTCGTCCATCGACGACATCGCCCGCGGCGGCGGAATCTCGAAGGCGCTCATCTACGAGCACTTCGCCTCGAAGCAGGAGCTCTACGCGGAACTGCTGGAGCGCCATGCCGGCGAACTGTTCGAGCGGCTCGGGGCGGCGATCGAGGAGGCGGGCACGGCGGGGTCGGCCCGGCTCGCCGTCGGCCTCGACGCCTTCTACGGCTTCGTCGAGGAGCACCGCGTGGCGTGGCGGATGCTGTTCCGCGAGGCCAACGACCCGGAGATGGTCACGGTGCTCGAGCGAGTCGTCGCGCAGGTGACGGGCGTGGTCGCCGCCCTGATCGCGGAGGATCCGGGCTCTCGCTCCCCGGGTGACGACGAGGCCGGCCGCGAGAAGGGCATCCAGATGCTCGCCCAGATGCTGGTCGGCTCCGTGCAGTCGCTCGCCAACTGGTGGGCCGATCACCAGGAGGTGCCGCGCGCGCGGATCCTCGAGATGACGATGGACTACGCCTGGCTCGGCCTGGAGCGTCTGAGCCGCGGCGAGCGCTGGCTGCCGCCCGCGGCCCCGTGAACTTCGCCCGCGACGTAGTCGACGCCGCCGACCCGTCGCGCCTCGCCCTCGTAGCGCTGTCCCGCGAGGGCGAGCGGCGCGAGATCGCCTTCCGCGAGGTGGCCGGGCGCTCCGCCCGCCTTGCGGGGGCCCTGGCAGCGCGCGGGGTCAGGCGCGGCGACGTCGTGATGACCCTGATCGGCAACCGGCCCGAGTGGGTCTACGCGATGCTCGCCTGCTGGCGGCTCGGCGCCGTGGCGCTCCCGTGCACGGAGCAGCTGCGGGCGGCCGACCTGCGCGCTCGCATGGACAAGGTCGAGCCGCGCGCGATCGTGGCGCACGAACGCGACGAGCAGCTCGCGGCGGACGCCGGCTTCGACGGGCCGCTGCTGGTGGTGCCCGACGACCGGCTGCTCGACGAGGCGGAGCCGGCGCCGGCCGCCGAGCTCGGCCCCGAGGACCCCGCGCTGATCGTGTTCACGTCCGGCACCGCCGGCGAGCCGAAGCCGATCCGCCACGGCGCGCGCTACCTCGACGGCCAGCGCTTGCAGGCCGAGCACTGGTACGGCGCCCGCCCGGGCGACCTGTGCTGGTGCACCGCCGCCAGCGGCTGGTCGCTGTCGGCCCGCAACGCGTTCGTCGCCGCCTGGCTGCGCGGGGCCGCGGCGCTCCTGCATGACGCCCGCTTCGACCCCGACGAGCGGTTGGACGTGATCGAGCGGGAGCGCGTGAAGGTGCTCTGCATGTCGCCGACCGAGTACCGCGCCATCGCCAAGCGGGCCGAGCTGCGGCCGCTGCCGGAGCTGCGCCACGCGGCGGCCGCCGGCGAGCCGCTCAACCCGGAGGTGGTGCACGCGTGGGAGGAGTCTGCCGGCGTGGCGGTGCACGACGGCTACGGCCAGACCGAGACGGGCCACCTGACCGGCATGCCTATCGGTCCGCCCGTCAGACCGGGGTCGATGGGCCGGCCGTTGCCGGGCTTCCACGCCTGGATCGAAGGCGGCGAGCTGGTGGTCGACCCCGCCACGGTGCCGACCTTCTTCGTGGACGGCCCGCGCGACCGCCCCTGGCGCACCGGCGACCGGGTGCGGGAGGACGACGACGGCTACCTCTGGTTCGAGGGGCGGACCGACGACGTGATCATCTCGGCCGGCTACCGGATCGGGCCGTTCGAGGTCGAGTCCGCGCTGATCTCCCACCCCGCCGTTGCGGAGGCGGCGGCGGTGGCGGCGCCCGACGACGTCCGCGGCCAGGTGGTGCGGGCGGTGGTGGTGCTTCAGCCGGGCCGTGAGCCGAGCGACGCCCTGGCGAGGGAGATCCAGGAGCACGTGAAGGGCGCCACCGCGCCGTACAAGTATCCGCGCCTGGTGGACTTCGCGAGCGAGCTGCCGAAGACGCCGAGCGGGAAGATCAGGCGCGCGGCGTTGAGGGGTCCCGGGTAGCCTCAGGGGGAGATGCCCAACCAGCTCGCGAACGAGACCTCCCCCTACCTCCTCCAGCACAAGGACAACCCGGTCGACTGGCATCCCTGGGGCGAGCCGGCCCTCGGACGCGCGCGCGAGGACGACAGGCCGATCCTGCTCTCGATCGGCTACTCGGCCTGCCACTGGTGCCACGTGATGGAGCGCGAGTCGTTCGAGGATCCCGAGACGGCGCGCCTCATGAACGAGCTGTTCGTCTGCATCAAGCTCGACCGCGAGGAGCGGCCCGACCTCGACTCGATCTACATGGAGGCGTGCCAGGCCATGACCGGCTCAGGCGGCTGGCCGCTGAACGCCTTCCTCACGCCGGAGCAGGTGCCCTTCTACGCCGGCACCTACTTCCCGCCCCAGCCGAGGATGGGCATGCCGAGCTGGCGCCAGGTGCTCGAGGCGGTGGCGCACGCCTGGCAGGAGAAGCGCGACGAGATCCGCGCAGGCGGCGACCGCATCGCGGAGCGGCTGCGCGGGGGCGCGCTGCTGCGGCCCTCCGACGAGCCGCTGCAGCCGGCCGCCCTCGACGC
>JBOGXT010000583.1:0-6931 GCA_050694635.1 Thermoleophilaceae bacterium | reverse complement strand
GTGCCGCGGCCCCCGCGGCGAGGCCGCGCGCTCCGGCGCGCACTCTTCGCGAGCGCGCCGTCGATGCCTTTCGGCGGCTTCGGGGGGTGGCGCGGGTCGGGAGGCACGCGTGGATCTTCTGCCTCGGCTATCGCCGCTGGCGGTATGAGCTCGGGCATCCGAGCGCACCCACCGAGGCGCTACCGCTCGGCGAGGCGCTCGCCATCGCCAACGACTGCCTCAACCCCCACAGCTACCTGTTCGAGGACTGAGCGGTGCTCGCCAGGATCCACCTGCTCGCGACCGCCCTCTGGAGCGGCCTCGCCGGGGGAGCCGGAGCCGGCTTCCTCTCGCGCGAAGCGCTCGGCCTCCGGCAACCGTTCGTCGCGGTCGCCTGGACCACCGGCGCCGCCCTCCCGCTGCTCCTGCTAACCCGAGCTCACAGGGGGGAGGGCGAGCGTGGCCAGGCCACCGTCGAGCTCACGTCGCTCGTGCTCCTCGTGGCCCTCGCGCTCGCGGCGCTCGTCGCCGTCGCCCCGCGCTTCGACGGCCGCTCCTTTGGCGGCTTCCTTGCGTTCCGTATCGTGTGCTCTATCGAGCGGGACTGTCACGACGGTGACAGTTCTTTGCCGCGGGCGTACGGAGACCGCGACGCCGCGCTCGTCCGCGAGCTCGCCCCCAACCTCGTCTACGAGCGGGGCGAGCGCCAGCTCCCGGTCGACTGGCGCCACTGCCGCCGCCCGGCGTGCGCGGAGGGGCGCGACGAGCCCGACCTCGACGTCCACCGCTCCGACGCCGGCGAGCGCGCCACCGCCTTCACCCGCCTGCTGCGGCGCGGCCGGCGAACCTACCTCCAGTACTGGCTCTACTACCCCGACTCGAGGAGCGTCTGGGCCGGCTCGGACTGGCTCTGGGAGCGGGCCTGGCAAGGCCCTCGCGTGCACGGGCTCGTGGACCGGGTCCCGGCCTATCCGGGCGCCCACCGCGACGATTGGGAGGCCTACGCAGTCCGCATCGATCCCGACGGGCGCGCGCGAGTGCGCGCCAGCTCGCACGGCCACTGGCAGGGCTGCAAGGAGGGCAGCTGCGAGAATCGGTGGACGCCCCGCACGGGTTGGGCGCGCGTCTCGCGCGGCAGCCACGCCGGCCACATCCCGCTTCGCCACGAATGGCACGGCGCCTGGCCGCGGCCGTATCCGCGCCGCTTCGCGTCCCCAAACGGGCGCCGCCCCAGGCTCCGCTGGGTCCCGCTCATCCCCGGCCACGACCTCGACGAGCGCACCACTACGAGCGAGGGCCTGCGCCTGGTCCCACTAGAGACGCTCGACGCCCGCGGCTACCGACCCAACGACGAGGGCGTCCGGCCGCCCTGGCAGAAGGACGCCTACTGGGACCCCGAGAGCGACGACTCGTGACCCTCGCCAAGCTGTTCGGCCTCGACCGCATGCTCCGGCTCAAGGTCCTGCCCGTGTCGCTGGCGCTCCCCTGGATCGTGAACGTGGGCGACATGCTCGGCCACTGGCCGCTGCCGGCGAAGATCACGATCCAGGTGCTGCCGCCGATCGACGTGGTGGACATGGGCGTGGACGAGGCCTACGGCCTCGTGGTGGACCGGATGCAGGCGGCGCTCAGCGAGCTGCAGCGCGAACGCCGCCTGCCGGTGCTCGGATGAGGGTCGAGAGGAGCACCGCGATCGACGCCTCGCGCGAGGAGATCTGGGAGCGGGTCGCCGATCCGTGCGCCTACGCGGCCTTCATGGCGGGCGTGACACGGCTCGAGCGGAAGAGCCAGGAGCCCGCGCGGGCTCGGCGCGCGCTACAGCGTCCGCTTCCGGGTGGGCTCGGCGGACGTCGGCGGGCTGGTCGAGATCGTCGAGTTCGACGAGCCGGCCGACCTCGTCTGGACGAGCGTCGCGGGCATCGACCAGCGCCTTCGCTGGCGGCTGCGCGAGGCCGACGACGGCCGCACGCGGGTCACGCTTCGGCTGGCCTACGACGCACCCGGCGGCCTACTCGGCACGCTTTCCGAGCAGGTCTCGAAGCCGATGGTCGCGCGGAACCTCGAGCAAACCCTTCACAATCTGCGCTCGGAGATAGAAGGAGGGTCGGACGACTTGAGCGAGCAGGGAATGAACCTCCCCGGCCGGGTGGCCTACGCCCTGGGCGGCGTGAAGATCCTGGCGGACGCGGGAGTGATCCGGCCGATGCGCCCCGACCGGGTGCTCAGGGTCGTCCAGACGCTCGCCCGCTGGGGCCGCAGCCCCGCAGCGGGTGCGATCTCGCTCGCGAACCGGTTCCCGGACGAGACCGCGATCGTCGACGAGCTCGGCACG
The DNA here is from genome assembly GCA_050694635.1 of Thermoleophilaceae bacterium. GTDB lineage: Bacteria > Actinomycetota > Thermoleophilia > Solirubrobacterales > Thermoleophilaceae > JACVRW01. The sequence continues at coordinate 4,620 of JBOGXT010000583.1, read as the reverse complement.
CTCAGCTTCCGCGACCTGCACGAACGCTCGAACGGTCTCGCCCACGCGTTCTCGGACGCCGGCATCGTCGAGGGCGACGGGGTGGCGATCATGTGCCGCAACCACCGCGGCTTCATCGAGGCGACCGCGGCCATCTCGAAGCTGGGCGCCGACGCGCTCTACCTCAACACCGCCTTCGCCGCGCCGCAGCTGACCGAGGTCGTCAAGCGCGAGAAGCCCAAGGCCATCGTCTACGACCAGGAGTTCGGCGACCTCCTGTCCGAGGCGGCGACGCGGCGCAAGCGCTTCATCGCCTGGCACGACTCGGACGACCTCGCCGACCCCGTGCTCGACCGGATGATCGCCGAGGGCGACCCCTCCGACGTGGTTCCGCCCGAGCGCGAGGGACGGGCCACGATCCTCACCAGCGGCACGACCGGATCGCCGAAGGGCGCCTCGCGCGCGAACCCGCAGTCGATGGACCCCGTCGTTTCGCTGCTGTCGAAGATCCCGCTGAAGGCGCGCCAGGTCACTCACATCGCGGCGCCGCTCTTCCACTCGTGGGGGTTCGCGCACTTCTCGCTCGGCCTCATCCTCGGCTCGACGTTCGTGCTGCGGCGCAAGTTCGACCCCGAGGCCTGCCTGGCCGAGGTGGCCCGGCACCGCTGCGACTCGCTCGTGGTGGTGCCGGTGATGATGAAGCGGATCCTCGAGCTGCCCGAGGAGACGCGCGCCAAGTACGACGTCTCGTCGCTCAAGGTGGTGGCGGCGAGCGGCTCGGCGCTGCCCGGCGACCTCGCCACCGAGTGGATGGACGCCTTCGGCGACAACCTCTACAACCTCTATGGCTCGACCGAGGTGGCCTGGGCCTCGATCGCGACGCCGGAGGACATGCGCGCCGCCCCGGGCACGGCGGGCAGGCCGCCTCGCGGCACGGTGGTGAGGCTCTACGACGAGGCCGGCAGAGAGGTCCGCCCCGGCGAGCCCGGCCGCATCTTCGTGGGCAACGAGATGCTCTTCGAGGGCTACACCGGTGGCGGCTCGAAGGACGTGATCGGGAACCTGATGGCCACCGGCGATGTCGGCCGCTTCGACGACGGCGGGCGCCTCTTCGTGGAGGGGCGCGACGACGAGATGATCGTCTCGGGCGGCGAGAACGTCTTCCCGAAGGAGGTCGAGGACCTGCTGGCCCGCCACGGGGCCGTGGCCGAGGCGGCCGCGCTGGGCGTGGAGGACAAGGACTTCGGCCAGCGCCTGCGGGCGTTCGTGGTGCTCGAGGACGGCAAGAACGCGAGCGAGGACGACCTCAAGGGCTACGTGAAGCAGAACCTCGCTCGGTACAAGGTGCCGCGCGAGATCGTCTTCCTCGACGAGCTGCCCCGCAACGCGACCGGGAAGGTGCTGAAGCGGGAGCTGGCGGCGATGGACGCCGAGGAGGCGGTTTCCGAGTAGCGTCCCCTCAATCCGGGTATCCGGCCTGCGTACCTTCGAGGAAGGAGACAGGGCTATGAGTACCGGGCTGATCATCGTCATCGTCGTTGCCGCGCTCATCCTGCTGGCGCTGTTCATGCTGCTCGGGCGCAAGGGCCGCGAGCGCAAGCTGGAGACGCGTCGTCACGAGGCGCGCGAGATCGGGCGCGAGGCCGAGGTGAACCGCGCGCAGGCCGATAAGACGCGTGCGGACGCCGACACGCAGGCCGCCGAGGCGCGCCGCCAGGACGCGCTCGCTCGCGAACGGGCCGCGGAGGCCGACGAGCAGCACCGCGAGGCCCGCGAGCGCCACATCGAGGCGGCGCGGCGCCATCCGGACATGGACGAGAACGAGGCCGCCGCCGAGTTCGACCGCACGCACGCGGCGACGCCCGCGCAGGAGCACGAGCGCCGCTTCGAGCGCAACGACCAGGGTGAGGTCGTGCGTGGGGAGGAGTACCAGGAGCCGCGCCGCTAGTCGCCGCGGGCCACCCGGGCCGCTAGTACACGCTCCCGTAAGCTCGGCCGGTTTCGGCGGCGTCTGGCTGCGTCCGGCGGACTCGCCGATACTCCAGCATCGACTTCGTCCACCGGACTTGCCAGCCACGCCCAGTCGCTCGCCGATTCCCGGCCGAACTTCCGGTCGCGTGTACTAGCCGCAGATCGGCCAGTGGCCCGAGCCGTGCCGGCTCAGCAGCAGCCAGGCGCGCCACGTCTGCTCGTGGCGCGGCGCGGCGGCCGGGTCCCCGGTGCCGCCGACCACGTACCAGGTGCGCACCGAGAACTGATACAGGCCGCGGTACGCCCCGCCGCCGCCCACGGCGCGCGGGTTGTTCCTGGACTCGCACCACGCGAGGCCCCGCAGGTGCTGCTTGCCCCAGCCGGGCACGCCGCGACGCACCTTGAGCTTGAACATCGCGTTGCGACCGCGCCGGGTCGTCCGCGTCCAGCGCGCCCACCGCCGCTGCATCCGGTGGATCGAGCGGCGCAGCTCGCGCTTGTGGGGCGGCCGGGCGCTGCCGTCGGCGGCGCGGACCTGCGGCAGCAGGTCGCGGCCGACGTACAGATCGTGCCGCTGCAGCCGCTCGCGCCACTGCTGGTAGCCGGTGCGAAAGCGCTCCGGCGCAGTCTGGGCGCTCACGTCCGCCGCCGCCAGCGCGCACACACAGACGAGCAGCAGGGCTATCCGTCGCGTCGCCTTCACGCGCCTCACCCGCCGCACACGGGCCAGTGGCCGGCGCCGTCACGGGCGAGCAGCGCCGCGGCGCGTGCGTCCTGCTCGGCCTCGGGCGCAGCGGCCGGGTCTCCCGAGCCGCCGACCGACTGCCACGTCTCGTAGGAGAACTGGTACTTCCCGCGGTAGAGGCCGCCGCCGCCGATCGTGGCCGGGTCGCCGCCCGACTCGCAGGCGGCGATTGCCTCGAGCTGTGGGCTGGCGGCGCCCGCGGACGTCGCCGGCGCGACCGCCGTCATCCGCTTCAGCACGCGGATCGACCGCCGCAACTCGGTCCTTGTGGCGGACCGCACGTGACCGTCGCCGGTCGTGGCGCCCCGCAGCAGGATGTTCCGCCCGGGGTCGGCGCCCCGGCGTTTCGCCTTCTCGTACAGGTTCAGGTACGCGCGTTGAACGCCCGCCTGCGGCAGCCGCGACGCCGACACGAACGCGTCGGTCTGCGAAGCGAACAGCTGCTGTGCGGGACGGCCCTCGGCCGCCGGCACGGCCAGGGCCGCGCCCGCCGCGCATGCGCACGCGACAATCGCTCTCCGTCGAGACAGAGAGATCACCTCCGGGTGAAAACTGCCCGGCTGGCGCCACGGCGCCGCCAGGGCTTGCCGAGCTCGCGCGTCTCTCTCCCCTGCACGCGAGCAGGGCCGATTTCCGGCTACCGGGTCACACTAGCCACCCGAACCAGGGGCTAAACCGCTGTGTGACCCACGTCACACAGCATGAAACGCGCTGGAATCCGGCCGAAAACCTCTACGAAACCGCTCCGCGAGCGAGCTCGACCAGCATCCGAGTGCCGAACCCGCTGGCGCCCTTCCCCACGTAGTTGCGGGTCATCCCCCACGCCGTGCCGGCGATGTCCACGTGCACCCAGGGGCGCTCGTCCACGAACTGGCGCAGGAACTCGGCCGCGTAGTTGGAGACCGCCACGCGCTGGTCAGACGCGTTCTGCAGGTCCGCGATGGTGCCCTTGGTGAGCTCGAGGTACTCCGGGTGGAGGGGCATGCGCCAGCCGATCTCGCCGCTCGCGTCGCACGCCGCGGCGACCGCTTCGAACCAGCCGTCGTCGTTGGACCAGAGGCCCGCGTGGGTGTGGCCGAGCGAGACGAGCACGCCGCCGGTGAGCGTCGCGATATCGACCATGCGCTCGGCGCCCTGCTCCACGGCGTAGCAGAGCGCGTCAGCGAGGATCAGGCGTCCCTCGGCGTCGGTGTTGTTCACCTCGATCGTCTTGCCGTTCATCGCGGTGACGATGTCGCCCGGCTTGACGGCGCGGCCGCTCGGCATGTTCTCGGTGGCGGGCACGACGGCGGTCAGCGTGACCGGCAGCCCGAGCCGGGCGATCGCGCCCGTCGCCTCGATCACGGCGGCACCGCCCGACATGTCGAACTTCATCTCCTGCATCTTGGCCGAGGGCTTGATCGAGATCCCGCCCGTGTCGAAGGTCACCGCCTTGCCGACGTAGCCGATGTGCGGCCCGCTCGCGCCCGCCGGCCGGTAGCGGAGCACGATCATGCGCGGGTCGGCGTAGGTGCCCTGTGCGACCGAGGCGAACGCGCCCATTCCGCGCGCGACGATCGCCTCGCGGTCGAGTAGCTCCACCTCGAGCGACTCGTGCTCCTCGGCGATCTCGGCCGCTCGGTCGGCCAGGAAGGTGGGCGTGGCCACGTTCGACGGCAGGTTCTGGAGGTCGCGCGCGGCGTTGGCGGCCTCGGTCGCGATCCGGGCGCGGTCGACCTCGGCTTCGTCGAGGGTCTCGCCGGCCAGCTCGAGCGACTCCAGCCCGTCCCGGTCGTCGTCGTCCTGGGACGACTTGAAGCGGTCGAAGGAGTAGAGCTTCAGCAGCGTGCCCTCCACGATCGCGCCGGCCACGCCGCCGCCGGCAGGCGCAGCCCACGACAGCGAGACCGCGCCGAGCTCCTTTGCGCGCCCGGCCGCAGCGGCGG
>JBOGXT010000582.1:0-9519 GCA_050694635.1 Thermoleophilaceae bacterium | reverse complement strand
CGGGCGCCCTCACGCTCGCTGTCCTTGCCCAGCCGCTCGCGGCCGACGTGCGCACGGCCGTGCTGCTCGGGCGCGAGGACACGCTCAGCCAGGCCCGCTCCTTCCTCGACGAGCGCTTCGCCCCCGGGCTGCGCGTCTCGATCGAGCCGGCCGTGCCGGGGCGCTACTTCCGCTCGAACCCGGAGGGACGGAGCCCCGACTGGCTGTCGCGCTGCGCTCGCCAAGACGGCTGGACCGAGCCGGGCTGGTCGTACGTGGCCGCCGGAGGCCGGCGCGTCTGCGAGCAGTACAAGCCGGGCTTGTTCGTGCGCCCCGATGGCGGGGTGCGCGCGTCCGCCTACCACACGGTGCTCGACCCGGAGACGATCGAGGACTACCGCCTCTACGGATATTGCCTCGTGATGACGGTGAACGTGGTCCGCGACCGGGCCGAGCGCGACCGCCGGGCGCGGGCCTACTACGACACGCTGGAGCGCGAGTCGAAGCTGCTTCGCACCTTCAGCCCCTACGACGACGGCGCGGAGCCGGTCCCATTCAACTTCGACCTGTCCTACAACTACTACCCGCCCGAATACGAGCGACCCGGCCCGACCGTGCGCATCTACCAGCTGGACGACTGCGTGCAGGCCTACGGACCGCCGCTGATCCGGATCCCGAAGGCCAAGGAGCCCCCGCCCTTCTCGTAACAGCGGCTAGTTGAAGGCGCCGAGCGCGCGCAGCGAGTAGCGCTTGTAGTGGCCGTGCTTCGTGCCCGGCGGCGGGGCTTCCCAGTCGGTCGCGTACTGCGCGTACATCAGTCCGCGCTCGGCCCACCAGGTGCCGATCGGCAGCGGGCCGCCGTTGCAGGCCCCGGCCGAGTAGCCCGGCCGGTTGATGTACATGTACGCGTCCGCCAGGGGATGCGAGGTGGCCGTGGTCGGCGCCGGGCCGAGGCCGCGCAGGCCGGGATGGCACCAGACGTTGATCCGCCGCCACATGTGCTTGGACCGGTTGATCCACTTCTTGTAGTGCAGCGGCCCGCGGCCGTTGTAGCTCGTGTTCACGATGAAGTGCTTGCCGCCGGTCAGGCGCGAGATCTGCAGGCCGTGGCGCACGTTGTTGCGTGTCCAGTCGTGATGGGTCACGTTGAGCATGAACCCGCGCACCTTGCTCACGCCGATCGCGCGCAGCTGCTTGGCGGTGCGGCTGGCGGGCTCCCAGTCGGAGGCGCCGGCCTCGAGGTAGATGGTGGCGTTCGGCAGCTTCGAGAGCACGTCCACGCCGTGGCGCAGCATCCGCAGGCGGTCGTCGCGACGGTGCCCTGCGAGGCAGTCGATCGTGCCGAGCGAGTCGGGCTCGAACGCGATCACCACGCGGTCGTCGCCGATCGCCTCGGCGAACTGCTCGTACCACTTCATCGTGCGGCGGTCCTCGGCGAGCCCGCCGGCCAGGTAGCCGCCGTCGCAGGCGCGTCCCTGGTGTCGCATCACGACCATCAGCGGCACGGCGCCGGGCTGGTCGCACTGCACACGGTCGAGGAAGCCGCGCACCTTCTTCTGCATGTGCGGACGCGTGAAGCGGCCGAACCAGCGGAAGCGCGGCTCGCGGACGAGACGCCAGATCGCGTCGGCCTCGCTGGCCTGGCCCTGCCGCTTCCACCTGACCCACTGCGTGTAGGCCGGCTCCATCCGGTCGACGAACCACTTCGTGCCGACCAGCGGGTTGGGCGAGGCCGGGTCGACCCCCCGCACGTCGAGGTCGCGCGGGTAGATCTGCGGCGGCGGCGGGTTGTCCCGCAGGCAGTCCTCCCAGTCGGGCGGGTACTGCCCGATCGGTCCAGGCGGCACGCTGTCGGGCACCTGGGCGAACTCGGGCGGAACGAGCGGGCCGACCGGGTAGGTGGGAAGGGTCTGCGCGGAGGCCGCGGTGGCGGCAGCGAGTGAGACTACGAGGGCGAGCAGAGTCGGTCCGAGTCGGGTCATCCTCCGTTGTGATCGGCAAAGCCGGCCGACCTTTGAGTTCGATGGAATGGCGGCGGACGTCTCAGCTACGCTCCGCGCCCGCATGCGCCTGAGTCGCCGTCGGTTCCTCGAGGCTGGCGCCGCGGGAGCGGCGGGCGCCGCCGTGCTCTCGAACGCGGGCTGCTCGATGGACGAGACCGGCTCCGGCGGGCCGCTGAACGTACTGCTCGTGATCATCGACAGCCTGCGCCCAGACCACGTGGGCGCCTACGGAGCGGCGTACGTTCAGACGCCGAACGTGGACCGGGTCGCCGCCCGCGGCCTGCGCTTCAACCGCGCCTTCCCGGAGGCGATGGTCACGATCCCCGCCCGCCGCTCGATCTTCACGACCAAGCGGATCTTCCCCTACCGCGACTTCGTGCCGAACGAGGAGCTCGGCACGAGCCCCGGCTGGCTGCCGATCGAGGACACCGAGCACACGTTCACGAGCGAGTTCCGCCGAAACGGCTACTGGGTCGCGCAGGTGTCGGACAACCCGCACCTGGCCTTCACGGAGGCCTACGAGCCGTTCCGCAAGAGCTTCAGCCACTGGAAGTCGGTGGTGGGCCAGTCGGGCTTCGTGCGGCCGCCCGAGTCGATCCCGCTCAGCACGGTGTACGACTGGCTGCCCGAGCAGGTGCGCGACGAGCGCTACATCTCCGGCATGCGCAAGTACCTGGCGAACTCGGGCGGCGGTGTAGACGAGGAGGAGACCTGCGCGGCGCGCGTCTTCAAGGAGGCGGCGAACACGCTCGAGGAGGCCCGCCTGCGCCAGCCGTTCTGCCTGACCGTCGACTGCTTCGACCCGCACGAGCCCTGGAGCCCGCCGCCCAAGTACGTCGACATGTACAGGCACCCGGACTACCGGGGGCCGAACATCGGCGTGACGCGGTACGGCTTCGCGCGCAACTGGACCGACGCTCAGCTGCGCCACCTGCACGCAATCTACGCGGCCGAGGTGACGCTGACCGACGTCTGGTTCGGCCACTTCCTCGACCGCTTCCTCGAGCTCGGGCTCGACGAGAACACGGTGATCCTGCTGCTGAGCGACCACGGCTACCTGCTCGGCGAGCGCGGCTACACAGGCAAGGTCCCCTCGCAGCTTCACCCGGAGCTGGCCCAGGTCCCGTTCGTGATCGCCCACCCGGACCGCCGCGCGGCCGGCGGGACCAGCTCCTACTTCGCCTCGACCCACGACGTGGGGCCCACGCTGCTCTCGATGGTCGGACTGAGCCCGCCCGGCTGGATGGAGGGCACCGACCTCTCCCCCGTGCTCGACGGCGGCGAGCCCGCCGAGCGGCGCGACTTCCACTACGGCGGCATGTACAACCGCTTCTTCATCCGCACCGACGAATGGGTGCTGATCGGCGACAACCGCGGCCTGGAGCGCCACATGTACGACCTGCGCCTCGACCCGCGCGAGCAGACGAACGTGCTCGGCCGGCACCGGGACGTGAACGAGGACCTGTACCGCACGGTGCTGGACGCGGCCGGTGGGCCGCTGCCGTACTACGAATAGGCGATCGCGGCGACGCCCGCCGCGACCAGGGCGGCGCCGGTCAGGCGGCGCTCTTCGCCGAGGAACAGCCAGGCCATGAAAGCGGCGATGACGATGCTCGATTCCCTGACCGCGGCCACCGGTGCGGCCGGCGCCATCTGGAGGGCGGCCAGGACCATCGCGTAGGCGCCGAAGGTGGCGGCGGCTGTGAGGAGCGTTCTCGGCCGCAGCTCGGCCCTGAGCTCGCTGCCGTGTCCGGTTCCGAGAAGCGCGCCGCAGTACACGACGCAAACAGCGGCGGTGATGAGGAAGAGGTACGGGAGCGGGTCGGCGTGGTCGAGGCCCTCGCTGTCGACCAGCGTGTAGCCGGCGATCGTGACGCCGATGGCAAGGCCGAACGCGAGATCCCGCCGCCCGCCCGGGGGTGGGGCGCTTTCTGTACCCATATCGGTCCATAAACCGCCCCACCTCCCGCGGGCGCCGACCAGAAGCACGCCCGCGGCCACGAGGACGACCCCGACCGCGGCGAGCCCCGACACCCCCTTCCCCAGCCCAAGCGCGGCCACGGCCAACACCAACACTGGGGCCGAGCCGCGTGCAACCGGGTACACGACCCCGAGCTCACCGTCGCGGTAGGCCAGGGCGAGTAGGGCGAAGTAGGCGAGCTCCAGAGCCGCCGAGGCGGCGATGAAGGGCACCGCTTCGGCGGAAACGCCGCCGAAGAGGAGGGCGGCCGGAGCGAGCAGGGCCGTGCCGAAGAGGAGGAGCGCCCCGGTCGCCGCCACGCTGTCGCGCGACCCGGCGAGCAGGACGTTCCAGAACGCGTGCAGGAAAGCGGCGCCCAGCGCCAACCCGAAGGCGCCCCCGCTCACGCGACTACGAGTGCAGCGGCTCCTTCATGCCCTCGGTCTCAGGGGCCTCGATGTAGGGCTGCTGCTCGTCCTGCTTCTCCTCCTCGTGGTACACCGACTCGGCGTTCACCGCCCAGATGTCGTGCTCGGCGCCCTTCACGAGGTTGTCCACCGCGCGCATCGCGGTGAGCATCGAGTGGTCCGAGTTGTTGTAGCGGTGCAGCCCGTTGCGTCCGACCTGGATGAAGTTGTCGAGCCCGTCCAGCCACGTGCGGATCGTCGAGACCCGCTCCGCGTACTCGGCGTCGTAGATCGGGTACGCCTTCGGCACCCGCTCCACGAAGCCGAACTCGAGCTGCTCGCGGCGCGCCAGCCCGAGCTTCTCCAGCTCGCGCATCCCGAGCTGCAAGAGCTTCTCGTCCTCCATCTCCCAGAGCTCGTCGCCGGCGAAGCAGAAGTACTCGAGCCCGACGCAGGCCTTGGTCGGGTCCGGCACCATCCACGGGCTCCAGGAGCGGAAGTTCTGGATCCGTCCCACGTTCACGTCCGGCTCGTGGATGTAGATCCAGTTGTCGGGGAAGATGTCGTCGCCGTTGAGAACGAGCGCGACGGTGAGGAAGTCGCGGTAGCGCATGCCCTTCGCGGCCGCCACCACCTCGGAGCGCGGGTGTGGATCGGAGATGCCCACGGCGTTGCGAAGCGGCAACGACGAGATCACGGCCGACGGCTCGAAGGACGTGTGGCCCGCGTGCACCCGCACGCACCTCTCGCCCTCGAAGTCGAGCTTCGTGACCCTGTGCTCGAGGAGCACTTGACCGCCGAGCTTGCCGATGTCGTCGGTCATCGTCTCCCACATCTGGCCGGGGCCGTAGCGGGGGTAGTGGAACTCCGAGATCAGGCTCTTGATCTTGTTGCCCTTGTTGCCGAAGAACGCCGACTTGGCGGCGCTGAAGAACGACAGGCCCTTGATGCGCTGGGCGGCCCAGTCGGAGCGGATCTCGGCGGTCGGCACGCCCCAGAGCTTCTCGGTGTAGGACTTGAAGAACTGGTTGAAGAGCCAGCGGCCGAAGCGGTTGGAGACCCACTGCTCGAAGGTGTCCTCCCGGCCCTTCGGCTTGAGCTGCGCCCACAGGTACGACATCAGCGCCTTGGTGAGGTCGACCGGCCCGAGCTTCTTGATCACGTCGGGGCCGCGCAGCGGGTAGTCGAGGAACTTCTTGTTCCAGTAGATCCGCGACATGCGCGGGCGCAGCAGGAACTCCTCGCGCATGATCTCGTGCCAGAGGTCGTCGACCTCCTTGACCTTCGTGAAGAAGCGGTGGCCGCCGAGATCGAAGCGGTAGCCGTCGCGCACCGCCGTCTTCGCGATGCCCCCGACCTGGTTCTCGGCCTCGAGGACGATCACCGGCAGACCCTTCTTCGCGAGCAGGTAGCCGGCGGTCAGGCCGGCCGGGCCACCTCCGAGGATCACGGTTGGCTTCTCGCGCATCTCGGGGCGCGCCAGCTTCTGAGCGTTGTCGTTCGTCATCCGGTCTTCTTCTCGTAGAGCACTCCGCGCACCCCGATTCGGGTGGCGCGCCGGTACGTGCGGGGAACCGGTCCGAGGCTCTCGAACCGCTCGTCGGCTGCCAGCGCCGCCCCCCACTGCGCCGACCGACGCCGCACGAGCTGGGTCCAGGGAGCGTCCCAGTCGTCCGCTCGCGCGGTGACCGGATGCACGATGAGGACCCGCCCGCCGCGCGGCAGCTTATCAAGCAGAGGCGTCAAGTTCGTGGCAGGTGCTGCATCCTCCATCCGCTCGAAGCCGTCCGTCCAGTCCATCACCCGGTCGTTCTCCATCAGCCCCAACGGGCTGCCGAACTGCAGCTTCGGGGCCCCTCCCAGGTCCTCCAGGTGGTAGGCCAGCAGCGGCCCCTGCTCGGGCTGCATCGAGAGGACGAGGTCGCCCTCGTTCAGCTCGGGCACGGCGTCCTTGCGGAGGTCGGAAGCGTTCGACTTGTTCTCGAGCCCGTACGACCGCGGGATGGCCCAGATGACGAGGATGATCGCGAGGGCGACGAGCCCGAGCGTTCCGGCGCGCGCCACGCCGAGCGCCGCGATCAGCAGCATCGGCCCGAGCAGCACGCCCAGGTAGCGCGTGGTCCACGCCGGCGAGACCTGCGACACGAGCCAGGCCACGGCGAGCGTGGCGAGGACCACGACGGCGGCCGACAGCACCGCGGTCCGCTCCTTGTCCTCCACCCGCCGGCCTATCAAGGCGGCGAGGCCGGAACCCCCGGCTAGCACCAGGGCGACGGTGGGCGTGCCGCCGCCCAGCAGCGACTTCGAGATCTGTATCGGCGCGCCGAAGTTCGGGGGATTCAGCCACGGCGCGCCGGTGTGCTGGACCTGGTGGAGCAGCGTCGGCAGCCACGGCAGGTAGAGCAGCCCCGCGCCGCCGAAGCCGATCAGCGCGTCGCGCCAGAACGAGTGGCGGTTCTCCGACACGTACCAGCACGGCACCAGCGCGCACACCAGCCCCGCGGCGAGGAAGAGCCCCCAGTTGTGCGTGTAGAGCATGAGGGCGAGCAGCACGAAGAAGAGCGGCAGGTAGCGGCGCCGGCCGAAGGCGAACACGTGCAGGAAGGCGGCGGTGGCCAGCAGCGACATGACGAGCATGAGCGAGTACATGCGCGTCTCCTGCGCGTACTGCGTCAGGAACGGGTTGACCGCGCAGAGCCCCGCGCAGATCAGCCCGGCGCGGCGGCCGAACAGGCTCCACCCGGCCCACAGCCCGCCCGGGACCGACACCAGCGCGATCGCCACCGACAGCGCTTGGGTCTCCCCCGGCCCGTTGCCGACCAGGTCCATCCAGACCGACAGCAGCATGTAGTAGAAGGGCGGCGATCCGTCGACCTGGAGCACGCCCGGGATGTCGAACAGCGGCTGCGAGGCGATCCCGATCGAGAGCCCCTCGTCCATCCAGAGCGACTCCCCGAGCGAGTCCGTGCGCAGCACGAAGGAGGCCACGAGCAGGACGAGGAGCACGGCCGCCGGCAGCACGAAGCTGGACGGCAGCGAGCGGACGCTCGGCAGCGGACGGATGCGTGACGCGACGCTTGCCACTCGGCGATCCTAGTGAGGGCCCCGGAGCGTCATGGAGCGGCCTGGGGGCGGTCGGGGTCGCCGATCACCTCGAGCGGCGCGTCCTTGGTGGCGACGTTGCCGGCGCGGCCGGAGGTGGGCGCGAACGGGCTGGCCTTGGGGCAGTCGGTGCGCCCCTCGGGCGGCACGGTCAGGAGTCGCCACTTGCCGTTGGTTCCGACCAGCCGGAAGCGGTCGTCCGTCGGCTTGGTCACGAGCGGGCCGTCCGGCACCGTCCGGGTGCGAAACGTCACGCCCGGCGGCGGCGTGACCTTCCACCCCACCTGGATCCCGTGGATCCCGAGCTCGTAAGCCACCATTTGCGTCTGGAAGGGTCCGCTGAAGACACCGCCGCAGGCGAGCAGCGACTCCTTGCCGCCCGCCTCGTCGACCAGACCCTTGAGGTCGTGCCAGAGGTAGGCCTCGTGCTCGAGCCCGCCGCGCACGCGCGCCGTGTTGTCGGCCTTGGCGACGATCGTGGGCGAGGCCACGACCACGCCGAGCAGGAACGCGCCGGCGATCACCGGCCGGGCCCGGTGCGCCCCGAGGAAGCGGCGGGCGAGCGACTCGACCCCCTGCAGCACCCGCACGGCACCCATCCCGCCGAGCACGCAGACCACGGCGGTGGTCACGATCAGGTAGCGCTGGTTGCCGGCGAAGCCCGCCTCGGTCATGGCGGCCACGAGCAGGAACCACGCCAGGCCGAAGGCCGTGAGGGCGAGCGTGACCCCCTCGCGCCGGTAGCGGTGCCACATCACCGCCGCGAACCCGACCGCGATCACGGTGCCCAGCTCGACCGGCGCGATCGTGACGCTCATGAAGCGCTCGACCAGCGCCACGGCCGGCGAGTCGGCGAAGGCGGCGGAGCCCGGGTTGGGGGCGTTCGCGCGTGCGCCGGCGCGGAACGGGTCGCCCGAGCCCCACCACTCGGGCAGGAACCAAAAGGCCGGGATCAGGGCGGCGAACGCCACCATGCGCAGACGCAGCCGCGGATCGCTGAACCACAGCCACAGCCCGTAGAGGCCGAGGAAGGGCCAGGCCTCGGGACGCAGCAGCGCGGCCAGGAAGCCCAGGTAGAGCGCGTGGTCGCGGGCGCCGTCGAGGTGGCGCTCGAACGCCCACAGCACGACCGCGGCGAGGAGCGGCTCCGAGTTGCCGAGCGCGGCGTCGCGCACGTACTTGTTGCTCGAGAAGAGCGCCAGGAAAGCGCACACGCCGGCCACCGCGCCGTACCCGCCACCGCCGATCAGGCGGCTCGCCATGCGGTAGGCCATCACGCAGCCGAACAGGCCGCCGGCGCGCGCGACCAGGATCCAGAGGTATGGCGCGACGTCCTGCCCGAAGATCGAGAACGGGGCCGTGAACAGGATCGGGAACGGCTTCCACGACGGCCCGCCCTCGGTGACCAGGTCGAGCTGCGTGATCTCGCGCCCCCAGAGGATCCAGGCCCACGGGTCGTACGTCGGCGTGGACGGGAACAGCAGCGTGACGGCGGCGACGGCCAGGCAGCCCGCGATGATCAGGGCGATCTGCACGCCGTGCGAGCGCTCCGGGCGGGCGGTCGCGTCGCGCACCGCGGGCGCGGTGCGGTCGCCCACATCCCGCCGGCGCAGGGTACGCAGCTGTGCGACGGACGCCCGCATCGACGGCGGGCTCAGGCGCGGCTCGCCTCGGCCCCGGCGTCGAGCCGGACGGCCGAACGCAGGCGCGACCAGCCGCCGTAGCGCGTGACGAGGACGACGAACCCGAAGATCGTGATCGGGACGTACAGCACGAAGCGCAGCAGGATGAGGTAGGACAGGGATGCCGAGCCGCTCGCCCCCAGGCGCCCCGCGCCGAATGCGACGGCGGCGTCGAAGGTGCCGATCGAGCCCGGCGCCGCGGGCAGCGCGGCGACGAAGTTGGTGAGCGCGACGAGGTACAGCGCGCCGGTGGCGCTGATGCCGAGGTCGACGGACTTGGCCACGGCCAGGTAGACGCCCGCCTCGAAGGCCCAGAGAACGAAGGTGGCGGCCAGGAGCAGCACGCCCTCGCGCCGCAGCAGCGCGCGCGGCGCGTCGGCGAGCGG
>JBOGXT010000581.1:0-2451 GCA_050694635.1 Thermoleophilaceae bacterium | reverse complement strand
GCCGAGGCCTGGCGCCCGCTCGGACTGCGCCAGCGCATCGAGCACGCCCAGCTGCTTGACACGGCCGAGCTGCCTCGCTTCGCGGCCCTCGGCGTGGCCGCGTCGGTCCAGTTCAGCCACGCCCCGTCGGACCGCGACCTGGCGGACCGGTTCTGGGAGGGGCACGGGGGCGCCTACGCGTACGGAGCGCTGCTCGAGCGCGGCGCCCACCTCGCAAACGGCTCCGACGCCCCGGTCGAGGAGCTGGATCCGCTGCACGGGATCGTGGCGGGTGTCCTGCGCACGCTCGACGAGCGACCGGCGTGGCGGCCCGAGCAGGCGGTCACGGCCGAGCAGGCGCTGCGGGCCACCTGCGTCGAGCCGGCCTGGCTCGCACAGGACGAGCGGCGGCGCGGCACGCTCGCCCCCGGCATGCTGGCCGATCTCGTGGTGCTCGACCGCGATCCGCTGGCCTGCCGGGCCGAGGAGCTGCCCGAGCTGCGCGTTGTCGCCACGATGGTCGGCGGGCGTTTCACATATGTGTCAGAGGGCCCCTTTTTGGGCATATCCGAGGCGTCGTGATGCGGGAGTCATGGCTGCCGGCAGCGCCGGAGAGTGCGCTGCGCGCCCGCGCGATCGTGCGTGAGGCGGCCGTCGAGTTCGGGCTCGACGGCGATTGGACGCGGGATCTCATCCTCGCCACGAGCGAGGCGGTGACGAACGCCATCGTGCACGGGGCGGCGTGCGACTGCAACGGCGAGGGGATCCTGCTGCGCGTGACGCCCGCCGGACGGCCCGCTGACGCGCGTGCGCTTCGCCAAGCGCGGCACTCTGGCCGCCGCCTAGCGCCTACGCGCGAGCCAGCTCGAACCAGACGCGGGTGCGATCGTCGCGCTCGACGCCCCAGCGCTTGGCGATCCGCTCCACGAGCACGAGGCCCCAGCCGCCCGGCTCGTCGATGTCCTGCTGGCGACCACTCGGG
Organism: Thermoleophilaceae bacterium; assembly: GCA_050694635.1. Taxonomy (GTDB): domain Bacteria; phylum Actinomycetota; class Thermoleophilia; order Solirubrobacterales; family Thermoleophilaceae; genus JACVRW01. The sequence continues at coordinate 1,490 of JBOGXT010000581.1, read as the reverse complement.
GCGAAGCCGGGACCGGGATCGGTCACCTCCGCGCGCACACCGGCGTCGGTGCTGCGCAGCGCGATCTCGATTACGTCCTGCTCGCCCGCCTGGCCGTGGAGCACGCTGTTGTTGACCAGCTCGCAAGTCAGCAGCAGCAGGTTGCGCTCGAGCTCCTCCGGCAGCCAGCCGGCGGCGCTCTGAAGCCACGCCCTGGCGCGCTCGGGCGCCCGCGGACCTCCGGCGATGCTCAGGCGCAGCGCCTTGCTCGGCCCAACGACGGGCCGCTTCAAGCCGGAAGCTTGGCGTGTGGTGGTGGCCATGGGGTGGGGCGGAGGTTCCCCAGGAACGGGGCCTGGGTCGGGTCCTCCGAACCGGCCTCGGCGGGCGCTTCGAGCCGGATGAGAGCGATCCTGCCGGACTGGACGGATGATCGATGCATCGTCTCACGGGGGATCACGCCTTGCGCCCCGCGGTGAGTTGAGGCAAGCTGGAACACGGACGACTGGTCCCGTTCGATGTTCAAGCGCATCCTCAATCGCCGCCGGGCGACGCTCGCGGAGTGCGCCGCGTGCGGCGCCGACTTCGTCCACCCCGTTGAGTGGAGCCCCAACGACGCCGAAAACTGGTGGATCCTGCTGCGATGCGGCACCTGCGGCGCGAGCCGCGAGGAGATCGTCCCGGACGCCGAGGCCGAGCGCTACGACCGCGAGCTCGACCAGGCGGAGCAGCGGATGCTGCGCGCCGCGGAGCGCCTCAGCCAGGAGCGCCTCGCGGAGGAGGCGGAGTCGTTCGCGACGGCGCTCGAGCTCGACCTCATCGGGGCCGAGGACTTCGCGCGGCCGCCGGGCGGAGCCTGACGGGGCCGGGCCGAAGCTCGGGGATGGCCACCGGCAGCAGGCGGGCGCTGGCCACAAGGCACGTCGCGAACAGCCCGATCTCGTAGCCGAGCGCCGCGCCGGCCAGCACGTCGAGCGGGAAGTGCGCGCCGAACAGCACGCGGGTGAGCCCGACCAGCACGACGTAGGCGACGAGCGGCCCGCGCAGCGCCGGTATGGCGACTGCCGCCGCCGACGCCATGGCCGTCGTCACGATCAGGTGGCCGGACGGGAACGAGGCGAGGTGGGCCCAGCTGCGGCCCTCGGCCAGCAGCACCTCGGCGCCGAGCACCTCCTCTGGGCGGGCGCGCTCGACGAACAGCTTGACCACCTCGATCGCCGCGCCCGCGAGGTAGGCCGCGAGCACGACGCCGAGCACGGCGCCGAGCACGTGGCGGGGGCGCCTGAGCGTGATCGCGGCCGCGATCACCGTCACCGCGACGATGATCACGTAGTTGCGGGCGTGCGGGTCGAGCGCCTGGTAGAGCCACTCCGGCCCGTCGCCGAGGCCGTTCAGGGCCAGGAAGAGGGCGTTGTCGAGCGGCTGGAAGAGCGGGAGCGCCAGGCCGAGCGCGATCGAGGCGGCCAGGAGGGCGCCGAGGCGCGGCATCCAGGCGCGCAGCACCGCGAGGG
>JBOGXT010000580.1:0-2368 GCA_050694635.1 Thermoleophilaceae bacterium | reverse complement strand
CCCTGGTGCTCGCCGTGCCCGGGGTGTACCTGCTCACCGACGTTCAGCTCGCGGGCGAGCCGCTGGGCGTCGCGTTCGCCTTCGCCAACGCGATCATGTTCGCGCTCTACATCGTGCTCGCCCACCGCGTCTCGCGCCTCGACGCGCTGAGCGGCATCGACGGCCTGGCGGCCTCGATGCTGATCGCGCTCGTGGTGGTCACGCCGATGGCCGGCTGGGCGGCGCTGCCCGCCCTGCCCGACCCGGTCGCGCTCGCCGCCGGGGCCGGCGTGGGCATCTCGTCGTCGGTGATCCCGTACGTCAGCGACCAGCTGGCGATGCGCCGCCTCGCCCGGGCCACCTACGCGCTGATGGTCTCTCTCCTACCGGCCACGGCGACGGTGATCGGCATCGTGGTGCTAGCCCAGGTGCCGTCGCCCCGGGAGGTGCTGGGCGTGGCGCTGGTCGTGGCGGGCGTGGCCGTCCACCGCGAGCGGCGGGAGGCACCCGAGGTGGGCGCCTCCGTGCCCGCCGCGGCTAGATCCTGAAGCGGCTCACCACCGGGTCGTGGTCGCTCGCCCCGCGCGCCCCGTCGCCGGCGAAGTCCGCCGGCCAGTCGGCGTTCACGTGCGCGACCCGCACATGGGTCAGGTCGCTCCCCAGCTGCGTCGAGACGAACTGGTGGTCGAGCGTCTGGGCCTGCCCCTCGAACACGTAGATGTACGCGGAGGCCGGCACCTCCCGGGCGAGCTCGTCCCACAGGTTCTCGAGGCCGGCCTCGTCGTAGAGTGGCCCGAGCTGGTCGCTCGGGAAGAGCGGGTGGCCGGGTGCGAACGGGTCGTCGGGACGCGGGAACACGTTCAGGTCGCCCCCGAACAGCACGCGGGCGTGCTTGGGCTTGCGCTCGCCGGCGGCCGCGTTCACGAGGGCCGCGCCGTAGCGCGACTGCTCGGTGCGCGGCGCCGCCTCGACGGCGGGCGCCTCGGCGCCCACGTCCACGCCGCTGCGCTTCAGCTCCACCAGGCTCGCGCTGGACAGCTGCGTGAGGTTGAAGAACTCGGTCACGCGGGCCTGCACGACGCGCGAGCGCAAGCAGGGCGGCCGCCAGCGTGAGCGTGGTTCGCATGGGCGGCGAGGGTAGCGGCGTGTCCGCCATGCCAGGATCGTCGTGTGCAGAGGATGGACGCCAGGGAGCGCCGATGCCGGCTGGCGCGCCGTCACCGCCTGGCGCCGGGCGAGCGAGCGGCAGACGTCGTGGAGGCGGCCAGGAGCGTCGTCTGCCTCCACGGGACCGATCCGGCCACGATCTACCTGTCCGCCGCCGTGCGCGTCGAGGGCATGACCGTGGCCGACCTGGACCGGGCCCTCTACGTCGACCGGTCGCTGGTCAAGCACCTCGCGATGCGGCGGACGCTGTTCGTCTTTCCCCGCGATGTGCTTGGCCTCGCTCAGGCCGGGGCCAGCGAACGGGTGGCCGGGGCCGAGCGGCGCAGGCTCGTCCGGGACGTCGAGAAGGCCGGCCTGCACCGCGACGGCGAGCGCTGGTTGGCCGAGGCCTCCGAGGCGGTGCTGGCGGCGCTGTCGGACGGCCGGGAGGCCACGTCGTCGGAGCTGCGTGACGAGATCCCCCTCCTCGAGGGCTCGATCGTCTACGGGGAGGGCAAGCCCTGGGGCGGCAACGCGCCCATCGGACCACGCGTGCTGACCACGCTGTCGGCGGCGGGACGCATCGTGCGCGCTTCGAACGACGGCGCGTGGTCGGTCTCCCGGCCGCGATGGGCGTCCATGGCCTCTTGGCTGGGGGAGGAGATCGCGCCTTCCCCGAACGCCGATGGCGTGGCGGGGCTGGTGGAGCGGTGGCTGCGCGCCTTTGGCCCCGGCACGGCCGCGGACCTCAAGTGGTGGCTCGGTTCGACGGTCGCGGCTGTGCGCAGGGCACTCGCCGACCTCGAGGCGGTCGAGGTCGACCTCGACGGCCAGACCGGCTACCTGCTGCCCGACGACCTGGAGCCGTCCGCTCCGGTCGAGCCGTGGGCCGCGCTCCTGCCACCGCTCGACCCGACCACGATGGGCTGGTTCGAGCGGGACTGGTACCTCGGTCCGTACAAGGAGCAGCTCTTCGACACCAGCGGCAACGCCGGGCCGACCGTGTGGTGGGACGGGCGGATCGTCGGCGGCTGGCGCCAGGACGACGGCGGCGAGGTCGCCCTGCAGATGCTCGAGGACGTCGGCGCGGACGGCCTGAGCGCCATCGAGCGCGAGTCGGCGCGCCTGACGGAGTGGCTCGGCGGCGCGCGGGTGCTGCCGAGGTTCCCCACTCCGCTCTCGAAGACGGCTCTGTAGGCTGCCCGGCCCCATGGAGCTGAACGGGATCGGCGCGCTGGTCGCC
>JBOGXT010000579.1:0-2977 GCA_050694635.1 Thermoleophilaceae bacterium | reverse complement strand
GCGGGGGGCGGGGGGCCCCGGGCTTGAGCCGGCCGTTGCGCGTCTTCATCGGCGCCTTCGGCGCCACCGGCCACGTGTTCCCCGCGCTGGCGCTCGGGCGGGCGCTGCGCACGCGCGGGCACGACGTCGTGGTCGAGTCGGTCGAGCGCTGGCGCGAGGTGATCGAGGAGCTCGGCTTCGGCTTCGAGGCGGCGCCGGAGTACGTGGCATTCCCGTTCCAGTGGCCGGGGATGCCGGCCGAGCCGACGCTCGGCCAGGTGGTCGTCGACCTGGAGGTGCCGCTGCGGGCACTCGATCCCGACGTGGTCGTCAACGACTTCTTCACGATCCCGCCGCTGCTCGCCGCCGAGCGGCTCGGGATCCGGCGAGCGACCGTGATCCCGCACGTGTATCCCGCCGCCGACCCGGGCCTGCCCCGCTTTCTGCTGGGCCGCCGGCCGCCCCGCACCCCGCTCGGCTCACTCGCCTGGCGGTTGGCCCGCCCGTGGACGGACAGGCTGCCGATTCGCGAGCGCGACGAGCTCAACCAGGTTCGCGTGGAGCTCGGCCTCGCGCCGCTGGAGCGTTTCTACGGGGGCTTGAGCGAGCAGCTGGTCCTCGCCGCGACCTTCCCTCAGCTGGAGTTCCCGCGCGACTGGCCGCCTCATGTCCACGTCACCGGGCCGATGTTCTTCGAGCTCCCGCACCCGCCGGTCGCCCTGCCCGACGGCGAGCTGCCGCTGGTGCTGGTCGCCGGCAGCACCGCCCAAGACCAGGAGCTGGAGTTCGTGCGCATCGCGCTCGAGGCGCTCGCCGACGAGCCCGTTCGCGTGCTGGCGGCGATGAACCAGCGCGGGCGCCGCTGGGAGCGGCCGGTGCCCGAGAACGCGACGGTGGTCGACTGGGTCTCCTACGAGCAGGTGATGCCGCACGCGTCGCTGCTGCTCTGCAACGGCGGCCACGGCACGGTTGTCAGGGGGCTCGCCGACGGGGTTCCGGTTCTCGTCTCGCCCTCGGACGGCGACATGCGCGAGAACGGCGCCCGGGTGTCGTGGGCCGGCGCCGGCCGGATGCTGCCGCGGCGCTTGCTGCGGTCCGACGCGCTGCGCTGGCTGGTGCGCCGGATGCTCTCCGACCGGCGGATGAAGGCTCGCGCCGCCGCGATCGCCGCCTGGTCTCGCGATCACGACGGCGCCGCCCGCGGCGCCGAGCTGATCGAGCGGCTCGCGGAACAGCGGTAGCGCAGCCAGACGAGACCGCCGTCGAGCGGCTCAGTGGCGATTGGCTCGAAGCGCGTAGCGGGAGCGTGCTCCGACCCGTGCCAGGCGCGGCTCGCGGGGCCGGCCAGGCAGGGATGAACGAGCAGGCTCAGCTCGTCCACGAGACGGCCGCGCAGCAGCGCGCCGATCAGCGCCCCGCCGCTGTCGATTCGCACGACCCTGGCGCCCTCGCGCTCGCCGAGCGCGTCGAGCGCCGCGGCGAGATCGACCCGGGCGGTCCCGGTGAAGAGCACACGCTCCGGCATGCGGTCGGCGGGCGTGGGCGTCGCAAAGGCGCGGAGTGCGAGCACGCCCGACCAGTGGCCGCAGTCGCGCAGCGCCTCCCACTCGCGCACGCGTGCCCGCCCGTCGACGACCGCGAGCAGCGGGCGGTCGGCCGCGGGACCTGGTCGCGGCGCGGTCGCCAGCGTCCCCTCCTGGGCGAGGATCGTGTCGGCGCCGGCGAGGGTGACGTCCTCGCGCCAGGTGCGAGCGAGCTCGTAGAACCGGCCTACGTCGGGCGCGAAGCCGGTCGTCGCACCGTCCAGCGAGACGGCGACGTGGACGACCACGTGCGGGCGGCGAACGGGTATGGCGAGACCCATCGCTCCGGCGGACCCCGGAGCTACTCGGGGGGGACGAACTTGCTCGCCGTGAACACCGCACCCTGGGGGTCGCTGAGCACCGTCGATCTGACCCACGGCGCATCGAGCGGCGGCACCAGGACCTTGCCGCCGAGCTCGGTCGCCCGCTCCGCCGTCGCGTCCGCGTCGTCGACCGCGAAGGTGACGCTCCAGTGCGGCGAGGCGTCGTCTCCGAACTGGTCGCTCGTCATCCGCACCAGCGTTGCGACCGCGTCCTCGAAGCCCTCGGGCGCTCCGACCTCCGCCATCCGACTGCGCAGCCCGGGGTCGCGCCGCTTGAGGAAGTCTCCGTAGCTGGGCAGGCGCCAGAAGCCGAAGTCGGAGCCGTCGACGCCCATGCCGCTCTCCTCCCAGCCGAACACCTCGCCGTAGAACGCCCTCGCACCCTCGGGATCGCGGGTGTTGAGGTCGCTGAAGTTCCAGGTGCCAGGCTCGTTGACCAATTGAGCACCTCGGTGCTGGTTCGCCTGCCAGACACAGAACGCGGCACCGGACGGGTCCGCGAACACGCCCATGCGCCCCGCCTCGAGGATGTCGAACGGCTGATTCAGGACCTGCCCGCCGGCGTCGGTGACCTTCGCGGCGGCCTCGTCGGCGCTCTCGACCCCGACATACGTGTTCCAGGCCGGTGTCGGCGGCGCTCCCTCGGGCTGCGACCCGACCGCGGCCACGTCGCGGCCGCGCAGCCGGGCGACGAAGTACCGGCCGGGTGCGTCGGCCGGCATCCGGTCCCCGAACTCCCATCCGAACAGCCCGCCGTAGAAGTCCACCGCGGCCTCCGGGTCCGGCTGCGCGGTGTCGACCCAGCAGGGCACGCCCGGGGGATAACCATCGCGCTCAAGCACTGTCGCTCCTCACCTCGTTCGCTCGAATCCCGGGCACACTATCCCCGGTTTAGGCCAGGATCTGTCCTCAATATCCGAAAGGATGAGAACGATGACCGAGACCTCGGGCCGCCTGCTGACCCTGCTTTCCCTGCTCCAGGGGCGCCGCGATTGGCCGGGAGGGGAGCTCGCGGAGCGGCTCGAGGTGTCCGGGCGGACGGTCAGGCGCGACGTCGAGCGGCTGCGCCGGCTCGGCTACCCGGTCGAGTCG
>JBOGXT010000578.1:0-2920 GCA_050694635.1 Thermoleophilaceae bacterium | reverse complement strand
ATCCCCAACAGGAAGCGGCGGGCGATGCGCTCGTCGGCGGCGCGCGTCATGGGCGGCTCAGCCCTCCGGCCGCACGCGATCGAAGACCTCAAGGGCGCGGTCGAGGTGCTCGCGCTCGTGGGTGGCCATCACCGAGGTGCGAAGCAGCGCGCCGCCGCGCGGGACCGCCGGGTAGATCGCCACGTTCACGTATACGCCGGCGTCGTAGAGGGCCTTCCAGAGCAGCACGGCCCTCCAGTCGTCGCGCACCAGCACGGGCACGATCTGCGTGATGAGGTCCGAGCCGTCCGGCAGCCGGTTGGGCTCCATCACCTCGTAGCCGAGCGCGGCCAGCCCGTCGTGGAGGTACCGGGCGCCGTCGAGCACCTTGGCCATCAGCACCGGCCCTTCGTCGGAGCGGATGATGCGCAGCGCCCCGACCGCCGCCCCGACCGCAGCGGGCACGGCCGCCGCGGTGAACATGAACGAGCGCGACTGCACGCGCAGGAAGTCGATCACGTCGGCCGGCCCGGCGATGAAGCCACCGCACGAGGCCAGCGACTTGGAGAAGGTCCCCATTCGCAGGTCGACCTCGTCCTCGCAGCCGAACAGCTCGCACGCCCCGGCGCCGCGCGCGCCGAGCACGCCCACGCCGTGCGCCTCGTCGACCATCAGCCGCGCGCCGTACCGGCGGCAGAGCGCGGCCACGTCGGGGAGCGGCGCCAGGTCGCCTTCCATCGAGAAGACCCCGTCCACCACCACGAGCACGCCGCCGCCGTCGGACTCGGCCCGCTGGAGCATCGCCTCGAGCTTGTCGAGCCGGTTGTGGCGAAACGGCCGCACCCGGGCGCGCGAGAGCGAGACGGCGTCCAGGATCGAGGCGTGGTCGCCGGTGTCGCAGACGACCGTGTCGCTCGGATCGAGCAGGGTGCCGATGGCGCCGGTGTTGGCGAGGTAGCCCGTCGTGTAGACGAGCACGTCCTCGCTGCCCATCCAGTCGGCCAGCTCGCGCTCCAGCTCGAGGTGCAGGTCGAGCGTGCCGTTCAGGAAGCGCGAGCCGGTCAGCCCGGTGCCGTAGCGCTCGAGCGCCGCGCGCGCGGAGTCCTTGACGCGCGAGTCCCCGGTGAGGCCGAGGTAGTTGTTGGAGCCGAGCATGATCCGCTGGCGCCCCTCCATGGTCACGACCGGCCCGGTGGGCCCCTCCAGGACCCGGAAGTAGGGCATCAGGTCGTGCTCGCGCGCCGCCTTGAGCTGCTCGAGGCGCTCGTGGCTGCGGGCCTTCTCGAAGAGATCGATGGCGGTAGGCATATAGGGTGGCGCGCCGTGTCAGTCGAGATCCGACCGGTGCGGTCGCTTGCGGACAGGCGCCAATTCGTCGATCTGCCCTTCCGCCTGCATGCTACCGGGACGCCCTGGATCCCCCCGCTGAAGCTGGAGCGGCACCTCTTCCTCAGCCCGCGCTTCAACGCGTTTCTGGGACACGGAGAGGCGGAGCTGTTCCTCGCCTTCCGGGAGGGGCGCGCGGTCGGCCGCGTGAGCGCCCAGATCGACCCCAACTTCAACGCGTTCCACGACAACGCCTGGGGGATGTTCGGGTTCCTGGAGGTGGAGGAGGACCTCGAGGCGCTCGCCGCCCTGCTCGACGCCGCGGCCGCCTGGCTGCGCGCGCGCGGGCGCGACCGGATGGTCGGCCCGATGGACTTCACGATGAACGACGAGTGCGGCGTGCTGATCGACGGCTTCGACGTCACGCCGAGGATCCGCCAACCCTGGCACCCGCCCCACTACCGGCGCCTGTGCGAGGAGGCGGGGCTGGAGAAGGCCGTGGACCTGTTCATGTGGTCGCTCGACATCTCCGGCCGCGACAAGGTCATCCCGATCATCTGGGAGCTGGCCGAGCAGCTCGAGCCCAAGCACGGGATCACGATCCGCAAGATGAGCCGGCGCGGCCTGCGCCGGGACCTCGACGCCTTCGCCGAGATCTACAACGAGGCGTGGTCGCGCAACTTCGGCTTCGTGCCGTACACGAAGGAGGACCTCGACGCCTTCGGCCAGGAGCTGCAGCTGGTGTTCGACCGCGACTGGTTCATGGTCGCCGAGAACGCTGAGGGCAAGACGGTCGGCGTGGCGATCACGCTGCCGGACGTCAACGAGGTGCTGAAGCTGATGAACGGGAGGCTCCTGCCGCTCGGCTGGTGGCACTACCTCAGGCGGCGCCGGATCATCGAGCACTGCCGGGTGGGCTTCCTGGGCGTAAAGCCGGCCTGGCAGCACACCGGCGTGGCCGCCGGCCTCTACGCCGAGCACTTCGACATGGCGGCCGCCGGGCGGATCCACGGCGGCGAGATGGGCTGGATCCTCGAGACCAACAAGGCGATGAACCGGGCCATGGAGGCGATGGGCGGGGAGATCGTCAAGAAGTACCGCGTGTACGAGCGCGTCCTCTGACGCGAGGGGTACACTCGCTCGATGCCAGAGCCCCACGCCCTTCCGGACCCGGAGCAGGAGGCCGATGTGCGGCCGCTTCCGGTGCTCGCCGAGCCGCGCCCGATCGAGAGGTCGCGCGAGATCTCGCTGCCGGCGGCCGTGGCGGCCGCCACCGGCGGCTTCCTGATCGGCGTGGCCACCTTCGTGCTGGTGAAGCTGCTGCGCCGCCCGCGGGCCGCGGCCTCGCTGCGCCTGGGGCGCGGCCGCGGGCGCGGCAAGCGCGTGGAGGTGGCCACCTCGCGCTCCTTCCTAGTGGACATCCACCTGCTGAAGGACCGCTGAGCGCGACCCTCGAATCGGACGTCGTCCCGGTCGGCGCCTACAGGCTGCCCACCGCCGGACGCGACGGGGTCCTGGTCAGCCGTGAGGGCGCGCTGCTGCGGGTCGTCTACGCCGAGGGCGAGGCGGCCGTGGTGGGCGCGTGGGCCGCGGCCGGCCGCGTGCGCTTCCGGGC
>JBOGXT010000577.1:0-2749 GCA_050694635.1 Thermoleophilaceae bacterium | reverse complement strand
GTCGAGACCCGCGTGCGCCCAGCCGGCGCAGACCACGTCGAGACCCTTCGCCTTCACGTCAGGCGTGTAGGCGACGGCGAGGCGCTCCCGCTCGACGGGCTTCCCGCCGGAGGGCGCCACGGGCGGCGGGACGACGACGGCCCGAGCCGCGCCGTCCGGCAGGGCGGCCAGCGCGGCACGGCTCCACGGGAGCACGAGACGGGCACGGGCAAGGGCGCGGCCCTCGAGAGCGTGAAGGCCGGCGTTCTGCACGCCGGGCCGGTTGAGCCGGGCGGGCGCATCGAGCCGAACGGCGTAGGGAAGACCCTGCGCATCGGCCAGCATGGCGGCGGTAGTGGAGGAGACGACGAGCGCCCGCGGCCGCTCCCGCCGAAGCGCCGCCCGAAGCGCACGCCGAGCAGCGAGCGCCTCGACGAGATCGGTCACGGGATAGGCGCGCCGCAACCGAGCAGTCGCCCCCATACGAACGGTCACCGCAGCGACCGAGGCACCCGCCCGCCGAAGCTGCTCGACGAAGACGGCATCCGCAGCCCGCCAGCCGAGCGTGGTGCCGAGGGAGAGAAGAAGAACATCGGGCCGACCGACACCGCCAGCCGCGATCACCGCGTCGCCACGTCCTCCAGGACGCGCCAGTACCCGTCCACCATCGCTTCGCCGTCGAAGCGCTCCCGTTGGCGGGTGCGGCCGCGCTCGCCCATCGTTCGCGCCCGCTCCGGATCTGCCGCGAGTCGTGTCATGGCGGCCGCCGCAGCGGCCGCGTCGCCCGCTGGGACCACGATTCCGGTCTCCCCGTCGGCCACCGCCTCGCCCGCGCCGCCCACGTCGCTTGTGATCACCGGCCTCGCCAGCGCCATGGCCTCCAGGATGCTCATCGGCAGTGCCTCGGCCTCGCTCAGCAAGGCGAGGGCATCGCAGGCGGCGATGAGGTCCGCAACGTCCCCGCGCGACCCGAGCAGCTGCACGCCCTCGAGCCCGGCCACCAGTCGCTCGAGCCGCTCGCGCTCCGGCCCCTCGCCCGCGATCAGACCGCGCACCTGCGGCGCGCCCTCGGCTCGCGCCTTCGCCACCGCCCGTGCGAACGCGTCCACCCCCTTCTCCGGCCGCAGGTTCGCGACGCAGAGCACGGCGAACTCGCGCTCCTGCAACCCGAGCGACGCACGCTTGGCGGCGCGATCGACATTTCCGCTCACCTCCCCCGCGAACACGCCATTCGGCACGGTCACGATCCGCTCCTTCCGGTAGCCGAGCCGCACGAGCACCGCCGCCTGCCGCTCGCTCACCTCGATGACCCGGTTCACGTGCGGCGCCACCAGCCGGGTGAGCAGCCGTTGCCGCGGGCGCATCGCGATCAGCTCGCCGGCCGGCGTGAGCGGCGTGTGCTCGTTGAAGACATGCGCCGCACCGGCACGCCGGGCGATCGCCTGGCCCACCACCTGGGGGCTGACGGTTCGCGTGACCACCGCGCCGGGGCGCCCGCGGGCCTCGGTCAGCGCGCGGCGGAGGCCGCGCAGGTCGTTCGGCCCGCGCAGCCCGAGGCACTCCGCCGCCACCCCGGCGGCCCGCACCTCGGCGAACAGCGGCCCCTCGTCGTACAGGCAGACGAGCCGTACCTCGGCACCCCGGCGCGCGAGCGCGGGGATGAGCGTGGCCCACTGCCGCTCGGCTCCGCCCCGGTGCATGTCCGGGGCGAGGAACAGGACCCGCATCAGCGAGCCGCCCGCCGGTGCACGGCCACCACCTCGCCGGCCCGCGAGGCGAGCAGGTACGGCCGCGAGGCGAGGAAGTCGGCCGCCTCGGCCTCGGCCTCCGCTCGCGGGTAAGCCGAGCCGACGGTGGCCGACTCGTGGCGCACGGGCGTCCCGTCCACCACCCCCAGGCGCCAGCCGCGCTCCGCGGCGAGCGCGGCCCAGTGCAGGTCGAGTCCCCAGCCGTAACGCAACTCGGGGAATGGGAGCAGCTCCCCCGCGGCGCGGCGCCCGAATGCGGTCAGGGGGCCGATCTCGACGAAGCGCGTCTCGCGGACGAGCGATGCCGGCCGGCGCCGGGTCACCCGCCAGGCCGAGTGGCTGCGCAGGGTCTGCGCCGGCTGGGCAAGGTCGAGGCCGAAGCGGTCGCAGAGCGCCAGGAAGCGGTCGAGGAAGCGCACGGGGAGGCGGAGATCGTCGTCGACGGCGAGGATCCAGTCGAAGTCGGGGTCTGTGGGAGGACCCGTGCGCCGCTCCGCCAGCACTCGGTTCAGGTTCTCGAGCTTCCCGCCGTCGAGCCGCTCGGCAACCGTGTGCTCCGCCAGCGGCGGCTCCGCCGTCTCCACCGCCCCCAGGGCGAGCCGCACGTCGTGGTGCCCGGAGCGCAGGCGGGGGAGGGCGCCGGCCAGCAGCGATCCCGGCCTATACACGCTCACAACCAGCACGCGCCGGCTCGGCTGCCTGCGCGCGAGGCGGTCGGTTCGCTTCCCGGTCAGCACCGCGCGGTCGACCGCCTCGAACGCCACCTCTCCGAGGGTGCGCTTCAGGCGCCGCCATGGATGCGTCACGTCGCCGGCGTCGCCCGAGAACAGGTCGCTCGTCATCGCTCGTCCGACCGCCGCGCGGGCAGCGGCCGCAGCGCCTCCACCACGCGACCGGCCGAATGGGCGCCCATGATCACTCCCTGCGGACACCCGCGCCGCGCCGTGTGCCACACGCATCCGCCCAGCACCCGCAGCTCGCGCGCCAGCGACGGCGCCCGCGAGCGCCGGTGGTCGCTTGCC
>JBOGXT010000576.1:0-1637 GCA_050694635.1 Thermoleophilaceae bacterium | reverse complement strand
GCGTCGACTTGCCGGCGCCGTTCGGGCCGAGCAGTCCCGAGAACTCCCCGGCCTCGTTCTCGAGCGAGACGCCCTTCAGCGCCTCGGTCCCGGTGGGGTAGCGCTTGACGAGGTCCGTGATCCGTAGGGCGTTCGCGTGACTCACCAAGGGCGACATGGTACGTTCGCGGCGCGGGTGACCGACTACTCACCGAACGGCGACGGCGAGCTCCAGAGAGAGTTCGTCGAGCGGTGGCGAGACAACGCCTACGGCTGCTTCTCTTCGGGACACAAGTTCTGCCGCGAGGTGTGTCCCGTCATGCAGGTCACCCGCAACGAGAACCACACCCCGACGGCCTTCCACGCCCACATCGTGGCGATGGAGAAGGGGATCCTGTCGGTGGAGGACGTCGCCGACGACTTCGTCCACTGCACGCAGTGCGGCGCCTGCGAGCTGCGCTGTCCGAACACCCTCTTCACGGGCGACTTCTACCGCCACCGCACGCGCACCGTGGACGTCGTCAAGGCGATGCGTGCGCTGATGGTCGCCACGGGCAACGAGCGGCCCGCCTGGAAGCAGTGGAACGCGCGTCTGGCCGAGGCCGGCAACGAGCCAGTGCTGGGAGACGTGCCGGTGAGCCAGGAGCACGTGCGCGACTGGGCCGAGGGGCTCGACCTGCCGACCGGCGGCGAGACCGTGCTGTTCGTCGACTGCGAGGCGGCCTTCTACCGGACCTCGTACGCGCGCGCGTTCGCGCTGCTGCTCCAGAAGGCCGGCGTCGAGTTCGGACTCATGCGCGAGCAGTGGTGCTGCGGCGGGCCGGCGGCGGAGATGGGCTACGTCGACCTCGCCCGCAGGCACGCGGAACACAACGTGGCCGACTGGCGCGAGGTGGGGGCCAGGCGGATCCTGGCGCCCGACCCGCACGACTACATCGCCTTCACCGAGGACTACCCGGGCTACTTCGGAGACGACTACGGGTTCGAGATCGTGCTCGGGGTGGAGCTCGTCGCCGAGCTGGTGCGCGACGGCCGCCTGTCCCTGACGGAGCCGGTCGAGCGCACGGTCACCTACCACGACCCCTGCCGGCTCAACAAGCGCAAGGGCGTGCACGAGGCGCCGCGCGAGCTGCTGCACGCCATTCCGGGGCTCGAGTTCAAGGACGTCGACCACGTCACGCAGTGGTCGTACTGCTCCGGCGGCGGTGGCGGCCTGCCGGTGGAGAAGCCGGAGATCAGCGCCGAGATCGGCCGCCGGCGCGTGGCGCGCGCGGAGCAGCTCGAGGTCGACGCGCTCGTGAGCGCCTGCCCCTGGTCCGAGCGGCCGCTCTCGCAGGCGGCCGACGGGCGGCTCGAGGTGATGGACCTCTTCGAGCTCGTCGCGCGCTCGGCCGGCATCGGGGTCGGCGGCCGGCCGTGAGCGTCGCATTCAAGAGCGCGGTCGACGACTCGGTGGTCGACGAGCTGCGCGCGATCCTCGGCGACGACGAGCGGGTGCTGCCGAACGCGTCCTCGCGCGCGAGCCGCACGCGCGTGCCAGCGCCGTTCCCGGTGCACCGCTGGGCCGAGTTCATGCCCGACGTGGCCGTGCTGCCGGTGAGCGCCGAGGAGGTCTCCGAGGTGGTGAAGCTCGCCAACCGGCTGCGCATCCCGGTCGT
>JBOGXT010000575.1:0-1525 GCA_050694635.1 Thermoleophilaceae bacterium | reverse complement strand
GGCGCAGCGGGTGATCGAGGTGCAGGGAAACGTCTCAGCGCTCTTGGGCGATCTGCTCGAGCCGGGGAGCGCCAGAAAGAGCACCGAGCGATGATCGAGCAGACCGTCGAGCAGCTCACCCCGCTGGTCGGGACCCGCCCCGCCTGTCGCGCGCTGGGCGCCGCGACGGCGACGATCTACCGTCGCCGGCGGCCGCCGGCACCGCGGCCGTCCAGGCCACGGCCGACGCCGGCACGCGCGCTCTCGGATGCGGAGCGGGAGGCGGTGCTCGGTGTGCTGCGCTCGGAGCGGTTCGTCGACTCATCGCCGGCGCAGGTGTGGGCGACGCTGCTCGACGAGGGCCGCTACCTGGCCTCGGAGCGCACGATGTACCGGCTCCTGCAGGCGAACGGCGAGGTGCGCGAGCGCCGCGACCAGCTCGCCCACCCGGCTTACCGGCGGCCCGAACTGCTCGCCGAGCGGCCGAACGAGGTCTGCAGTTGGGACATCTCGAAGCTCAAGGGCCCGGCGAAGTGGACCTACTACTACCTCTACGCCGTGCTCGACGTCTTCAGCCGCTACTGCGTCGGCTGGACCGTCCAGCAGCGCGAGTCGGGCCCGGTCGCCGAGCAGCTGATCAGCCAGGCGATCGAGCAGCAGCAGATCACGCGCGGGCAGCTCACGATCCACGCCGATCGCGGCAGCTCGATGACCTCAAAGCCGGTCGCGATGCTGCTCGCCGATCTCGGCGTGCTCAAGAGCCACAGCCGGCCGTACACATCGACCGACAACCCCTACTCCGAGGCGCAGTTCAAGACGCTCAAGTACCGGCCGCGGTTCCCGCGGCGGTTCGACTCGATCGAGCACGCGAGGGCGTTCTGCCGCGAGTTCTTCGGCTGGTACAACCACGAGCACCGCCACTCGGGGATCGGCCTGATGACCCCCGCGACCGTCCACTACGGCCGCGCGGACGCGGTCCACGCCGAGCGCGCCCGCGTGCTCGAGGACGCCTACGCGGCGACCCCCGAGCGATTCGTCCGGCGCGCGCCGACGCCGCCGCCGGTACCGGCGGCGGCATGGATCAACAAACCCAACACCGAGGAGGTTGCTCACTAAATTCGAACGCGAACCGTCTCATTCGACTTGACAGGCTCCGGCAGGCCAGCCTAGTCCTGAGCAAAGTCCTGCCATGCCATTGAATGGAGGCGCCTCCGCGGAAGGGCCGACGACGTTGGCCGTCGACGAGAACCACCCGCGCGACCTCATATCCCGCACAACTCCTCCTCTCGCGTGATCTCGGAAGTCTGAGACCCGCCGCGCTAGCCCCATTTTCCGCGTCCAGCCAGGCGTAGCCGCGCTGGCGGTGCCCGGGCAACCCGCATGACGATGTGGTTTCTCGCCGGACCGATGCGGCGGGGATTGGTGGCATGTTGTGGCAACTTGTTGTCGGGATTCCGTCCGAGAGGCGCTCTAGAGTTGTGGCAAGGTGTTCATCAAGAGGACGAAGGTCAAGCGCGAGGGGCGCGAGTATGTCTACTTGCAGCTG
>JBOGXT010000574.1:0-2552 GCA_050694635.1 Thermoleophilaceae bacterium | reverse complement strand
CTCTTGGCGGCCGCGAAGCCTTGCGAGCGCGGCTGCTCGGCGTGGCCGTGCGGGTCAGCCGCCCGCGCCCGTGCCGGCGGCGTCGATGATGCCGCGGAACCGGAGCTCGTCTTCGATGAACTCGCGGACGTGCTCGTTCTCGAAGACGCCCGGCAGGTGCGCGGCGTCGTCCGCATGGCCCACGGTCACGCCTTCGCGCAGGTCATGGGCGGCGACGAGGTAGCCGTCGGCGACCTCGTAGATGCGCGTGTACTGGAGGTGCCACACCGGGCCGGTCTGGCCGAGGGCGCGGCCCTCGAAGCGGATGGCGCGCTCGTCCTCGCCGACGATCCGCGCGTGCTTGCCGATCTCGCGCTTGGCGGTCGCGCGCTCCTCGTCCGTAACATCGGCCGGCAGCGGGAACTCGGCGACGTGGCCGGCCGCGCCGGCGCGGCCGGTCATCGGAGCTGTGCCTCGAGGAACTGCAGGGTGCGCCGCCAGGCGAGCTGGGCGGCGTCCTTCTCGTAGACCTCGGGCCTCGCGTCGTTGAAGAAGGCGTGCTCCGTCCCCGGATAGGTGTGGAACTCGAACGGCTTGGCGAGCCCGCTCAGCGTCTTGCGGAGCCGCTCGACGGCCGCGGAGCTCGCGAAGTCGTCGTGCTCCGCGAAGTGGCCGAGCACGGCTCCCTGAAGCTTCGCGTAGTCGGCCTGGTCGGGGATGCCGTAGAAGGTGACGCACGCCTTCAGCTCGGGCCGCGCCGTGGCGAGGAGCAGCGAGAGCGCGCCGCCCATGCAGAACCCCACGGAGCCGACGGCGTCGCCGCGGCGAGCCTCGTGCGCGAGGAGGTGGCCGACCGCGCCGCTCATGTCCTTCACCGCGCGCGGGAAGTCGAGCTGCTGCAGCAGGCGCTGGGCCTCGGTCGGCTCGGTGGTTCGGGCCCCGTGGAAGAGGTCGGGCGCGAGGGCGAGGTAGCCCTCGTTCGCGAGCCGGTCAGCGACGTCCTTGATGTGCGGCACGAGGCCCCACCATTCCTGGATCACGACCACGCCGGGGCCTGCGCCGGAGCGCGGGCGCGCGAGGTAGCCCTCGGCGTCCCGGCCGTTGGCCGTGAAACGGACCGCCTCCCCCATCGGCGGTCGATGTTACGCTGACTTCGGCTGGAGGGACCGCGCGAGTGGGCTCCGGACGACGAGTGCGAAAGGACGGATGCACGCATGACCTACGTCATCACCGAGCCCTGCATCGATGTGAAGGATGCAAGTTGCCTGGACGTTTGCCCGGTCGACTGTATCTATTCTACGGACGCAGATAACATGTACTTCATCCACCCGGACGAGTGCATCGACTGCGGCGCCTGCGAGTCCGTCTGCCCGGTGAGCGCGATCTTCCCCGAGGACGCGGTCCCGGACAAGTGGAAGAACTACACGGAGATCAACAAGAACTACTTCAACAAGTAGCTCCTGTCACAAGCAGCTCTCTGCAGGCAACGGATCCCGGCACTGCTATTGGCCGGCTTTTCTTGCCTCCGCAGCCTGCGCCGCTCGCTGGCTTGAATTCGCGTGCAGACCAGACATTGCTTCGAGTCGCGTCTCTCCGCTCCGCCGCGACGCGGACGGTATGGTCGGAGGCGCGCGGACGCGTACTCGTGCCCGTGGATGCAGTGCGTCTTGTACGCGCCCCACGAGGGATTGCCGCGGGCAAGCGGCGCCTGAGCCGCCAGGATCGAAAAAGCGCGATCGGCCTGAGTGGTCTTCAGGGAACCGAGCCACGGACGGAGTGCGCCGATGACGCTCGCGATCTGCGAAGCCTTGTACAACTTCCAGCGGTAGATCGGCTTGCCAGCTCCGCGCTGTACGAATGGCCCGTGGATCCGGCCGACGCCACCGACCGCCGCCTGGAAGCGCCGGAGTTCCTCGGGCACACCGTCACGGCCTGCCTGCGTGACCGCGGCCTCGACGACGACATAGCCGGCATGACTTCGATGCTTGGTCACGCAGACGTTCCCTTCACCGTCGAAGAAACCGGCTGCCCACGCCAGTTCTTCGGTCCTGTCGTGCTTCGGGGCGGCCTCATCGTGGCCGCCCGGTGCGGGGCCACCTCCTAGCGCGTAACCGAACTGTGCCGACTTCCTGGCCCCGAGCCGGTGGCGGAGCAGCGCGAACGCCTGCCCCACGTCACCGCGGCTGGACACGGTCCACGAATACAGATTCCGGCGTCCTGGGTTCTTATAGGGCCCGCGGACGGCGCCGAGAGCTCCCACCGCGCGCTGGAATCGCAGAAGCGTCTCAGGGGGACCGGCATCTCCGGCTTGATTGATCTGCGCCCGGGGCTGCGGTCGCGGTCGGCCTGCGTTCCATTGCGCCCCCGCCCACCCTTCTCCGTCGAAGAACCCCGCCGCCCACGCAAGCTCGTGCCGATCCACACGATCGATATGCGGTGAAACGCGCGTGTCGCGTCAATCGCACAAAGCGCTCGTTCCTGTCGCACGAACTGATGACACGCGTCGTCGTCGCGCCGTCGTCGCCGCGACTACCCACCGCCGTCGCCGCGACGACGCGCGGCGACGCTCAGTC
>JBOGXT010000573.1:0-1904 GCA_050694635.1 Thermoleophilaceae bacterium | reverse complement strand
TCGCGGGGGTGCTGGGCGGCACGCAGTCGCTGCACACCAACTCCTATGACGAGGCGCTGGCGCTCCCGAGCGAGGAGGCGGTCCGGATCGCGCTCCGCACGCAGCAGGTGATCGCGCACGAGACCGGCGTCACGAACACGATCGACCCGCTCGGCGGCAGCTACTTCGTGGAGTCGCTGACCGACCGGATGGAGGAGCTCGCCTACGAGTACTTCGCCAAGATCGACGAGCTGGGCGGGATGGTCGACGCGATCAAGCAGAACTATCCCCAGCGCGAGATCGCCGAGGCCAGTTTCAGGCTGCAGGAGGAGATCGAGCGCGGCGAGCGGATCGTGGTCGGCGTCAACCGCTACCAGCAACACGACGAACGCCAGCTCGAGACCCTGCGCATCCCGCCGGAGCTCGAGCGCAAGCAAGTCGACCGCGTCAAGGCCGTCCGCGCCCGGCGCGACGGCGAGGCCGCGGAGTCGGCGCTGAGCGAGCTGCGCGACTCGGCCGCCGCCGGGCGCAACCTGATGGAACCGCTGCTCGACTGCGCCCGCGCCCACTGCTCCGAAGGCGAGATCGTGGAATCGCTCCAGCGCGTCTTCGGCACCTACACGGAGACGCCGGTCTTCTAACGGTCGTCCAGGACGTCTCGCTGGCCGGACATGGGCGACGGCTGGCCGCGCTGCTCGAGCTCTGGGGGCTCGAGTCTCCCGCCGTCGTCGCCCATGACATCGGGGGCGCCGCGGCGCTGCGCGCCGATCTCCTGCATCAGCGGCCGGTGGCGGCGCTGACGCTCGTCGACGTGGTCGCGCTGGGCCCCTGGGGCTCGCCGTTCTACCGGTTGGTGCGCGAGCACGACGAGGTCTGAGCGGTTGCCCGCAGCGATCCACGAGGGCGTGCTGCGGGCCTACGTCGGCACCGCCCGTGGCTGGGGCCGGACGGCCAGTCGGCGTTCTATCGCCAGATCGCCCAGGGCGACCAGCGCGACACCGACGAGATCGAGCCGATCTACGACCGGATCGCCGCTCCGACGCTCATCGTCTGGGGCGCCGCGGACGAGTGGATCCCGGTCGAGCGTGGCCACGAGCTCGCGAGGCGCATACCCGGCGCCCGCCTCGAGGTCCTGCCCGACGCCGGTCACCTCGTCCAGCTGGACCAGCCGGACGAGCTCACTCGTCTCCTGGCCCGGCACCTCGGCGCGTAGCTCGAACCACTTCCGGCGCGCGTGCGTACAGGTAGGTTGATGGCCGCATGACGCGCCTGGCGGGGATCACGACGATCTACGCGCTGATCGCCGCGCTCGTGCTGGTGGCGCCGCTGTCGGCCTCGGAGGAAGTGCCGCCGGAGGCCTCACCGCCGGAGACCACTCCGGCCGAGGGTCTGCCGACCGAGACCGTGCCGACGGAGACCGAGCCGACGGAGACCGAGCCGACGCAAACCTTGCCGACGGAAGCCGTTGCGCCCGAGACGGTCCCCTCGGAGCCGGCTCAACCCGCTCCGGCAGCCGAGTCCGTTCCGGCCGCGGAGCCGGCGCCGCCCTCGACGCAGCCCGACGCCCGGCCCACCCGCGACCGCAAGCCGCGGGCCACCGTCGCCGCCTCCACGGCCGTGACCATCCGGGACTTCGAGTTCGCTCCGGGCTCGGTCACGATCGGCGCCGGCGACACCGTCACCTGGAACAACCAGGGCCCGACGCCCCACTCCGCCACGGCCAAGGACGGCAGCTTCGACACGGGTGTGTACGGCGAGGGCCAGAGCCGCTCGCACACCTTCGAGCAGGCGGGCACCTTCAGCTATTTCTGCACGCCCCACCCCTTCATGCGCGGAACCGTGACCGTGCAGGCGGCGAGCAGCGGAGGCGGCTCGGGCGGCGGCGAGACGGACGCCGGCGACACAGCCGCCGGGGACACCGGCGC
>JBOGXT010000572.1:0-4975 GCA_050694635.1 Thermoleophilaceae bacterium | reverse complement strand
GCACAGCCGTCGGCTGGACGGCCGTGCCCGGACCGCGGCTAGTTTGCTACTGGACCAGCCCGGTCTCCGACAGGTACTCGCCCCCGACCTCCTCAGGCGTCTTCTTGTCGAGGTCCACGCGGGCGTTCAGCTCCTGCATCGCCCCGTCGGTAAGGCCCTTGTTGACCTGGGCGACGATCTCCTCCAGGCCGGCGCCGCCCTTCTCGGCAATCTCGTTGCGCATCACGAGCGTCGGGTTGTAGGGCGGGAACATGCCCTTGTCGTCCTCGAGCAGGACGAACTCCTCGCGCTGGATCTGCGGGTCCGTGGTGAACACGATCGAGACGTCGGCCTGACCCTTTGTCAGCACCTCGTGGCGCAGCGCGATGTCGACCGGCACGAAGCGCTTGAAGTCGAGCCCGTAGACCTCCTGCAGGCCGAGCAGGCAGTCGAGGCGCTGCCGGCACTCGGGTGAGCCGTACAGCGTGAACTGGTCGTCCACGCTCGAGAGGTCGGAGATCGCCCGCAGGCTGTCCTCCTCGGCGGTCTCCTTCGTGACGGCGACCTCGTTGGAGCTCGTGAACGGGGTGGGCTCGAAGGCGGTCAGGTTCTTCTCGGCGAAGCCCTCCCTGGCCTGCTCGTAGGCCTGGCCCTCGTCGTTGGGCAGCTTGTCGGCCTGGACACCGAAGAACGACAGCAGCGCCGTGCCCGTGTACTCGGGGTAGGCGTCGATGTCGCCGCCCTCGAGCGCCTTCAGCGCGGTCTTCTCGTCGCCGAGGTTGAGCTGCTTCTCGACGGTGTAGCCGGCCGCCTCGAAGGCCTGCGCGTAGATCTCGCCGAGCACCTTCTGCTCGGTGAAGTTCTTCGAGCCGACGGTGATCGTGGTCCCGGCGTTCGCCTCGTCGCGCTGAATGCCGCCGCTCTCCTCCTGGGTGGCCGCGGCCCCTTCGCCACCGCCGTCATCGTCGTCGTTGCCGCAGGCGGCGAGCGCGAGCGACGCGACCAGCAGCATCAGCAGCATCAGCCAGCGGTGCCTTCTCATGTGGTTGCTTCCCTTCTGTCGAGCTTCAGGCCCCGAGGCGTGACGCCGCGTTGCAGCGCCGCCAGCGAGACCTCGGTCACGACTGCGAGCAGGGCCACGAGGATGGCCGCCGCGAGCCTGCCCTCGTCGCCGTACGTGTTGACGTTGATGATCGGGTCGCCGAGCGTGACGACGCCGGCGAGCGGCGCGATCGTGGCGGTGGCCACGACGTTCACCCCGGAGATGCGGATCCCGCCGAAGATCAGCGGGAGCGCCAGCGGCAGCTCCACGCGCCGCACGACCTGGGCGCCCGTCATGCCCATGCCGCGGGCGGAGTCGACCGTGTCCGGGTCCACCTGGCTCACGCCCGTGTACGCGTTGGTCAGGATCGGCGGGATCGCGAGGAGCACGAGCGCCAGCGTGAGGTTCGTGAAGCCCACCCCGAGGTAGGCGACGAAGAAGGCGATCAGCGCCAGGCTCGGCACCGCCCGGCCGACGTTCGAGGCGTTGATCGCCAGGAAGCCGCCCCTGCGGATGTGCCCGAGCCACAGTCCGAGCGGAATCGAGACCGCGCAGGCGATTCCCATCGCCGCGCCGGAGAGCTTCAGGTGCGGCCAGGTCAGCTCCCACATCTCCGCCAGCCCGCCCACCTGCGCGCCGCCGGCCGGCGATTCGTGCTCGTCGAAGATGAAGTCGATCGCGTCGCCGAACTGCCCGAGCGCGGCCATCGTCGTGCTCATCGGGCGGCCGCCCGGGTCCAGGGCGTGATCGCGCGCTGCCCGAGCAGGATCAGGCCGTCGAGCACCGCCGCGAGCAGCACGGCGAGGCCGCCCGCCACCACCACGTTCGACTTGAAGTTGATGTCCGCGAAGATCTGGCCCCCGAGCCCGCCCGCTCCGGCGAAGAACGCGAGGGTCGCCAGCCCGACCGTGGTCGTGACGGCGATGCGCAGCCCGGCCATGATCTCGGGCATCGCGAGCGGCACCTCCACCTGCCAGAGCAGCTGGCGGTCGGTGAGGCCCATGCCGCGGCCCGCGTCCTTGGTCTCGTCGGGGACGTTGTCGAGCCCCGTGAGCACGTTGCGGAAGATGATCAGCAGCACGTACGCCACCAGCGCGATCAGCGCGGTCGTCTTGCCGCGGCCGGTCAGCGGCAGCAGCAGGAAGAAGGCCGCGATGCTGGGGATCGTGTAGAGGATCCCGGTGACCTGGGCGATCGGGTTGATCAGCCAGCGGCGCCGGTAGGCCACCAGCGCCAGCGTGAAGGAGATCGCGAAGCCGATCGCCACCGCCACGACCGTCAGGTAGACGTGCTCGAAGAAGGGGTCGACGTAGCGGTCGAAGTTCTCCGCGATCCAGTCCGGGCAGAAGCCGTTGTCGGCCTCGCAGCTGTCGGTCGGGTCCTTGCGGATCTGGAGCTGGGCGAACAGGGAGGTCATGTCGCCGCGTCCGCTCCGTGCGGGACCTCGTCGGGGTCGGTGCGCAGCGCGTGGCTGAGCATCTCGATCGAGAGCACGCCGCAGATCTCCCCGCGGTGGTCCACGACCGGGCCGTACCGCGCCTCCTCCTGGAGCAGGTCGGAGAGCGCGTCGCGCAGCACGTCGTCGAGCTCGAGGACGGGATTGGCCTCCGAGCGCAGCTCGCGCTCGACGCGCTCGCCCTGCAGGGCCTTCTCGGACAGCCAGCCGAGCGGCCTGCCGTCGCCGTCCACGAGCAGCGGGTAGGGGACCTCGCTGTCGGCGACCTTGGCGCGCGCCTCCGCCACGGGCTCGCCGACGCGCACGAGCGGGGCCTTCCAGAGGTCCACGTCGCGCACGCGCTGCAGCGCGAGCCGCTTGAGCGCCCGGTCGGCGCCGACGAAGTCCTCGACGAAGCGCCCCTGCGGGTACATCAGGAGCTCCGCCGGCGGCGCGTACTGGGCCAGCTTGCCGCCCTTCTGCATCACCGCGACGCGGTCGCCCACCTTGATGGCCTCGTCGATGTCGTGGGTGACGAAGACGATCGTCTTGCGGATCTCGCGCTGGAGGCGCAGGAACTCGTTCTGGAGGCGCTCGCGGTTGATCGGGTCGATCGCGCCGAAGGGCTCGTCCATCAGCATCAGCGGCGGGTCGACGGCGAGCGCGCGCGCCACGCCGACTCGCTGGCGCTGGCCGCCGGAGAGCTGGGCCGGGTAGCGGTCGCGCGTCTCGTGCGGGTCGAGGCTGACGAGCTCGAGCAGCTCGTCGATGCGCGCGCGGATGCGCTCCTTGTCCCAGCCGAGCAGCCGCGGCACCGTGGCGATGTTGCCGGCCACGCTCATGTGCGGGAACAGGCCGATCTGCTGGATCGCGTAGCCGATCTCGCGGCGCAGCTCCGCGGGGCGGCGCTCGCGAACGCTGCGGCCGTCGAGCAGGATGTCTCCGCCGGAGATGTCGGTCATGCGGTTGACCATCCGCATGGCGGTGGTCTTGCCGCAGCCGGACGGGCCGACCAGCACGCAGATCTCACCGGAGGGGACCTCGAGCGAGAGCCCGTCGACGGCCGGCTGCTCCTGACCCGGGTAGCGCTTGGTCGCCTCCCGGAACTCGAGGGTCGCGGCTGCGGGGCGCGACGACGGCCCCGGAGGCTGGGCGGAGTCGGAAATGTTCACGGGCGGCCGGGTCCCGGAGGAAGCGAGAATCCTACCCGGGGGGCGACGCGCTCTCGCGCGGAGTTCGCGAAGCCTTAATGTCGCCGCCGGCGAGGCGTGCGAGCTCGCGGCGCAGCTCCTCGCGAAGCTCGTCGACCTCGTCGGGACGCGGCTGTCGTCCACGGGCGCGGATTCCCAGCACCGCGAGCGCCGCGACGCCGCCGATCAGGAGCTTGCCGGAGAGCATCCCCGGCCATCGTGGCGCGCGGGGTGGACGGAACATGGCCCGGGCGGGAGCGGCCACCTCGACCCGGGGGCCGCGCGGCGCCTGACGGGGGCGCGGAAGGCCTAGAGCACCGCGGCGGCGAGCTTGTCGACCTGGTCGGGATCGGACGAGGCCGGGAACATGATCAGCTCGTCGCAGCCGGCGTCCTCGAAGGCGCGCACGCGCTCCTTGGCCTCCCCCTCGCCCTTGGCGGTTCCCGCCACCGCCATGTCGGCGTAGTCGCCGGCGAAGGCGTAGTAGTCGCCGACCGTGCCGCGGGCAGCGGTCTCGGGGTCGTCGTCGAGAGAGAAGTAGGTGAGGGACATCTTGCGCGGCTCGCCCTCGCGGCCGCCCGCCCGCCAGGCCGCCTCCAAGTGCTCGATCGCCTGGCCGAAGACCTCGGCCGAGGCGGCGCCCATCATCCATCCGTCGCCGTACTGCGCGGCGCGCCGGAAGGCGGCCTCGACCTGGCCGCCGACGATGATCGGGGGCGGGTCGTCCGAGACGTCGGGCCCCACGCCGCCGGCGTAGCCCCGCTTCTCGCCGGCCCAGAGGCGCTTGATCTCGTCCACCATCTGCTCGAGGCGCCCACCGCGGTTCTCGAGCGGGACGCCGGCGGCCTCGTAGTCGTCGTTGCGCGCGCCGATCGCCACGCCGAGCACGAGGCGGCCGTCGGAGAGGGCGTGCACGGTGGCCGCCTGCTTCGCCACGAGCGCGGCGCTGCCGCGGAAGGGGACGATCAGGATCGCGGTCGTCAGCTCGATCCGCTCCGTGACCGCCGCCGCCGCTCCCAGGGCGACGAGCGAGTCGTAGTTCGGATAGACGAGCCGGTCGATCGTGCCGAGGCAGGAGAAGCCCGCGGCCTCGGCGCGCTTTGCCCAGTCGGTCACCTCGCTGCCCCTGGCGCCGGGGATGGTCGTCGGCAGGCCGATGCCGATCTTCATGCGCTCGCTCCTCTCGTACAGTGGGCCAGTGACCCTAGAGGACCTACCCGGTTGGGCCCGAGACATGCTCGATGGGGCGCGGGTGGCGCGTCTGGCCTTGCTGGACGAGCGCGACCTGCCGCGCGTGCTGCCGGTGACCTTCGCGGTCTGGGAGGGGGC
>JBOGXT010000571.1:0-1940 GCA_050694635.1 Thermoleophilaceae bacterium | reverse complement strand
GGCCAACACCTCGCCGAGCGTCGAGGGGTCGAGCGAGATCACGTCCGGCTGCGTGGGCAGCCGCTCCGCAACGGCGCGCACGTCCTCGAACGAGACCGCGCAGACCTCGCAGACCGCCTGGGTCACGATCAGGTCCACGTCGAGCTCCTCCAGCGTGTCGGCGTCGAGCTCGTAGAGCGCCTCGCCGCGGCTCGTCCGCTCCCGCACCGCGGCGTCGATCTCGGCGGCGTCGAGATGCTCGGGGATCACGCTGCGCGTGAGGTGGGGGAGTTGCTCCACGCCGGGCGGGTAGTCACACTCGTGGGTGACCGCCACCACGCGGTCGCCCAGACCGAGGGCGAACAGCATCTCGGTCGCGGAGGGCACAAGGGAAGCGATTGGCACGGAGACGAGGATGGCACGTCTGAGCGACGGGGAGATCGGGGAGCGCCTGTCCGGACTGGACGGCTGGGAGCGCGACGGCTTCGAGCTGGCCGGCCGCGTCTCCCGATTGGCGTGAGCCGATGCTAGTCTCGGCCTCGTCCGCCGATGAGCGACGACGACGATCCTCGAAGTAGCACTTCCCCGGCGGTCTCCGGTCTGAGATGACCGAGCTGCTTCTCCTCTTCGGAGTCGCCGTGCTGGTGGCAGCCAACGGCTTCTTCGTCGCGGCCGAGTTCGCGCTCGTGCGCGCGCGCGAGTCGCGGATGGAGGGCCTGCGGGACGACGGCGCACGCGGGGCGGCGCTGGCGCTCAAGCAGATCGACCGCATCGACGAGTACCTGTCGGCCTGCCAGCTCGGCATCACGATGGCCTCGCTCGGCATCGGCTTCATGGGCGAACCCGCGATCGCGAGCCTGCTCGAGGAGCCGCTCGGCGGGGTGGTGAGCCACGGCGTGGCCGTGGCGGTCGCCATCACCCTCGCGTACGTGATCACGACGGCCCTGCACATCACGGTCGGAGAACAGGTGCCGAAGATCTACTCGATCGTGCATCCGGAGGGGACGGCTCGGCGCACGGCACGCGGGCTGCAGCTGTTCCGGTCGATCTTCAACCCCTTCATCTGGGCGCTCAACTCCGCCTCCAACGCGATGCTGCGCGTGCTGGGCGTGGACGCGCGGGCCGAGTTCGACGAGGCGTCCTCCTCGGAGGACCTGAAGCTGATCATCGCCCGCAGCTCGCGCGGCGGAAAGCTCGACCCGGGCGAGGCCGGGATGCTCTCGGGCGTCTTCCACCTGCACGAGCAGCAGGCGCGTCAGGTGATGACGCCGATCCCCGCCGTGGTGACCGTCGACGTGGCGGAGACCGCGGAGCCCGCGCTGCGCCGCTGCGTCGACTCCGGCCACACGCGCCTGGTGGTGACCGAGCACGAGAACACCGACCGGATCCGCGGCATTGTGCACGCCAACTCGCTGGCCCGCCGGCTGATGGCCGACGGTCCTGACGCGTCGATCGAGGACAGCGTCAAGGACGCCCTGATCGTGCCCGAGACCAAGCCGCTCGACGACCTGCTCGCCGACCTCCAGCGCGAGCGGGCATCCATGGCGGTCGTGGTGGACGAGTACGGCCGGACCGCCGGCATCGTCACGATCGAGGACATCATCGAGGAGGTCGTGGGCGAGATCGCCGACGAGACCGATCCGGCCGTGGCCGGCATCCGCCGGCTCGCCAACGGCGACTGGTGGGTGCGCGGGCACGTGCCGATCACCGACCTGACCGACTACGGCCTCGAGCTGCCGGTGGACTCCGAGGCCTACAACTCGGTCGGCGGCTTCGTGTTCGGCGAGCTCGGCCGACTGCCGAAGCGCGGCGACATGGTGCGGGTGAACGGCTACTCGCTGCGCGTGGAGTCGGTGCGCGAGAACCGCATCGAGGCGGTGCGGATCCGCGACCACGGGCCGTCGGACGACGGCCAGCCGGCGGGCGAGCCCGCAGCGGCGGAGTAGGTCCGTCCGGCCACA
>JBOGXT010000570.1:0-3697 GCA_050694635.1 Thermoleophilaceae bacterium | reverse complement strand
TTCATGCGGCTCTCGACGAGGTTCGCGCCGGAGCGCATCGTGGACCACGATCGTCGCTGCGACGACGGCTGAAAGGCCCGCGTGCTCGACGACGTCCTCCACCTGCTGGCCTGCCCCCATTGCGCGGCTCCGCTGGCGCGGCTGGAGCGCAGCGTGGCGTGCGCGAACGGGCACTCCTTCGACGTCGCCCGCAGCGGATACCTGAGCCTGCTCCCCGGCGACGCCCGGCAGGGGAGCGGGGACACCGCGGAGATGGTGGACGCGCGGGAAGCGTTCCTGGGGGCCGGGCACTTCGAGCCGCTGGCCGGGGCGAT
The DNA here is from genome assembly GCA_050694635.1 of Thermoleophilaceae bacterium. Taxonomy (GTDB): domain Bacteria; phylum Actinomycetota; class Thermoleophilia; order Solirubrobacterales; family Thermoleophilaceae; genus JACVRW01. The sequence continues at coordinate 3,383 of JBOGXT010000570.1, read as the reverse complement.
CGGGGACGAGGCAGAGCGTGCCGGACTCCCGGGCGGGTGCGTAGTCGACCTCGGCGCGGGCACCGGCTGGTACCTCGGGCGGGTGCTCGACCGGCTCCCCGGGCCCGCCGGCATCGCCCTCGACCTGTCCAAGCACGCGCTCCGGCGCGCCGCCCGGGCGCATCCGCGCATCGGTGCCGTCGCGTGCGACGCCTGGCGCGGTATCCCGGTGCGGGATTCGGCCGCCGCGCTCGTGCTCAGCGTCTTCGCTCCCCGGAACGGCCGCGAGATCGCCCGGGTGCTGGGGCCGAGCGGTGCGCTTGTGGTGGCCACGCCGACCGGGAGGCACCTTGGCGAGCTCGTGTCGACGTTCGGCCTCCTGACGGTGGACAAGCGCAAGCAGGAGCGCCTCGGCGCCGGGCTCGACCCTCATCTCGACCTCGAGCGGCGCGTCGAGCGCGAGTGGTCCCTCGCGCTCGCGCGCACCGACGTGGTAAACGCTGTGGCGATGGGCCCGAGCGCACGTCATGTCTCCGTGAAGGCCCTCGATCCCCAGATCGCCGCGATGCCGGTCACGGCCTCGGTGACGATCTCCACCTACCGTGCCCGGCCCGGGTAGCAGCTCCTCCATGACCCGGTCAGCGCTCTGCGTGGTTGCGATCGTCGCCTCTCTCGGCGCCTGCAACGGCGATTCCGAAGAGCCCAGGCAGTCCGGCCCGACGACCTCGCGGCCGGCCGCGTCCGTGCCGGAGCCGACCGCCCGGATCCCACGCGAGGCGGAGCGGCTCGCCGACCGCCTCACCGCCACCCAGCGGGCCCTCGCCGCCACGATCGACCGCTGGCGCGACGAGGGCGACCTCGGCGTCCACCCGCCCCCGCGCGAGGTCGCGCTGTGGGCGCTCCACCAGCAGCGCATCCATCTGCTGCTCACAGCCCGCCCCGCGCTCGCGCGACAGGTCCTGCCGCGGCTCCCCGGCAGGACCGCCGCCCACGCGCGCGCCACCATCAGGGCCAGGCGTGGGCTGGGCGAGATCACGCCCCCCACGCCTGGCCGCTACCGCACCGGGCCGCCCGAGCCGCCAGGGCGCCTGCTCGCCCACTACCGCGAGGCGCAGCGGCGCTTCGACGTTCCGTGGCCCACGCTCGCGGCGGTCAACTTCGTCGAATCGGCGTTCGGCCGCATGCGCAACTCGAGCGCCGCCGGCGCCCAAGGGCCGATGCAGTTCATCGCCTCGACCTGGCGGGCGTACGGGCTGGGCGACGACGTGAACGATCCGCGCGACGCGATCATGGGCGCCGCGAACTACCTGCGCGCCTCGGGCGCCGCGGACGACCTGCGAGGCGCGCTGTACGCCTACAACCCCTCGGACCTCTACGTGCGCGCGGTGCTCGCCTACGCGGGGCGGATCCGGCGCGACCGGCACGCCTTTCTCTCCTACTACAGCTGGCAGGTGTTCGTGCGCGAGCCCGGCCGCGGCACGCGGCGGATCACGGGGCCTCGACCCTTGTGACCGCCGCCTTGGGCCGGCCGTTGTGCTCGGCTCGCGGCGGAGCCGGTCCGCTGCGGTTCTTGTCGACGATCGCGGCGAGGATCAGGAGGAAGGCGAGTAGACGCAGCCCGTAGACGAAGATCCGGCCCTCGTCGTCCTCGTCGAGGAAGGCGAGGATTAGGCGGCTCGCCGCGAAGACGGCGAATCCGAGGGCGAAGCCGAGGAAGAGGCGGTCACGGGTCTGGCGCCAGTAGCGGAAGAAGATCACGGCGATCACCAGCGCGGCCGCCATCGTCGCGCCGCTGACGAAGTCGGCGCTCACTGGCGGCTCTCCTCCCACAGCAGGCCGAACACGAGCGCGAGCATCCCCGCGAGCGCGGGGATGGCGCGCCAGAGCGACAGGTCCACGTCCGTGGCGACCACCTTGTCGACGAACAGCACCGCGTTGTTGAGCGTCAGCCCCAGGAAGCAGATCGCCGCCCACAGGAGCAGCGCGGTGCGGGCCTGTACGTAGGAGCGCAGCAGCAGCACGGCACAGGCCAGGCTGATCAGGGCCGACAGGATGTAGACGGCGGTGGCCACCTCAGCGGTGCCTCCTGATCCTGAAGGCGTCCGCGAAGAGGGTGATGCGCTCGTTCGGGCGCGCGAAGATGAGCCCGATCACCGCCACGCGGTAGTTGGCGTAGCTCTCGGCCAGGGCGTCGACGATCCGGTCGAGCTCGTCGCTCGCCGGGGTGTAGCGGTAGCGGCCGTCGCTCTCGCTCGCCAGCCCGCGCTGGCGCAGGTCCTCCAGCCAGCCGGCCGCAGCCTCGGGCTGGGTCACGAGCGCCCGCGCGACCTCTGACGCCGTCCACTCCTTGTCCGCCGCCGCCCGCACCAGGAGGAGCACCTCCAGCTGGGCCACCGAGACGATGTGGCTGGCGATGAAGCCGCGGACGGAGGCCGGTACGCCGGTCTCTCCCACGCCCGGCAGTCTATGAGATCCGAAGGCGGCCCTATGTCGTCTTGACGACGAACACCGAGCAGGTCGCGCGGTGCGTGACGGTGTTCGGGACGCTGCCGAGGACGCGCCGGTGCATGCCCTTGTTGCCGATCACGAGCACGTCGGCCTCACACGCCTCGGCGAGGCGAACGAGCACCTCGCCCGGGTCGCCCTCGTCGGTCAGCGTGCGGCAGTCGATGCCCGAGCGCCGCACTTCTTCCCCGGTCCGCTCCAGGATCTCCCGCATGCGAGCCGAAGGGCTCGAGGCCCACCGCAGCTCGGGATCCTCGTCGCTCGCCGGCGACGCGCCCGCGTCCTGGTAGACGCCGAGCAGGACGAGCTCCGCCCCGAAGCTGCGCGCCATATCCGTGGCCGCCTTCACGGCCTCCGCCGCGGTCGCCGAGCCGTCCGTGCCCACCGCCACCCTCCTCATCATGGCGAGCGAGTATCGCCCTCCCGAGAGCGGAAGTCCACCGCGAGAGGGGGGCGTCAGCTAGCGCACGGTCCCCGGAAGCCAGTCCCGCACTGCCGCGCCCACCGCGGGCAGGTCGCCCTTGAGGCTGTGGTTGCCGGAGACCGTGACGACGGTCCGGTTCGGCCCGGGGGGCGGCATCCCGAACGGGTCGCTGTCGCCCTGCGCCACGAGCACCGGCACCGAAACGGCGTCGAGCTCGTCCAGCCGCGTCTTCTCGGGCCGGCCGGGCGGGTGGACGGGGAACGCCAGGCAGAGCACTCCGACCGCTCCGGTCTGCGCCGCGGTGCGGCAGGCCACCCGGGCGCCGGCCGAGCGGCCGCCGGTCACGAGCGGCAGGCCGCCCAGCTCACCGTCGCGCAGCCGCTCCACAACCGCGATCCAGGCCGCGTCGAGCTGCTTGGCCGGGGCGGGGGACTTGCGTCCGGCCACCAGGTAGGGCTGCTCGACGAGCGCCACG
>JBOGXT010000569.1:0-1916 GCA_050694635.1 Thermoleophilaceae bacterium | reverse complement strand
CTGTCCTGGTGTCCGCCGCACGGCGGGCGATGTCGATGCTCGACTTCCGGCTCGCGGAGCGGCTGGCTCGCGCCGCCGCCGACGCGGGCGGCGGCTTCGAGGCGTCTCACGCGGTCGCCGAGGCCCTTGTGGGGGAGGGGCGGACCGAGGCGGCCGAGGAGATGCTCGCCGCGCTCGAAGCCGCGGCGGAAGGCGAGTCTCAGCGCGCCGGCGCGAGCCTCGCGCGAGCGCAGAACCTGTTCTGGAGGCTGGGGCGCTCCGCCGAGGCCGAACAGGTCCTGGAGGCGGCGCAGCGGGAGATCGACGACGTGCGGCTGCGCGACGAGATCGCCGCCGCCCGGTCCACGTTTGCCCTGTTCCTGGGCGACGCGCCCGCCGCGCTTCGCATCCTGATGCCGATCCTCGAGCGCGCCGGCTCTCCCGACGCCGCCCCGCTGGAGGCGACGATGACCGCCGGCTGGGCGCTGCTCGTCGTCGGCCGTCTGGAGGAGTCCATAGAGCTGAACGAGCGTATGAGGGAACCGGCCGCCACGGCGCTGGCCGACGACGCCCCGTTCGCGCTCGAGTGGTTCGAGAAGACGCTCTGCTGCGCGCTGCACGTGGTGGGGCGGCTCGACGAGGCGGCCGAGGTAGGGGAGGCGGCCCACCGCCGGGCGGTCGAGCGCGGCGCGGACCCGGCGCGCGCGATGCACGGGTTCGCCCTGGGCTGGCTCGCCGAGACGCAGGGCAGGCCGGCCGCCGCCGTCGAGTGGCTGCGCGACGCGAACGCCGCATTCCGGGAAGCCGACATGTTTGGCCATGGTCCGGTCTCGCTTGCGCAGGAGGCTCTGAGCCAATCGCTGCTGGGCGACCTGGGCGCGGCCGCGGCCGCGCAGGAGGAAGCCCGCGCGACCCACGTCGAGTCGAACCGGATGCAGGACTGCTTCGTCGAGCGTGGCGAGGTCTGGCTCGCGGCTGCGAGGGGCGAGACGTCACGGGCGATCGAGACCGCGCTCGCCTGCGCGGAGTCCATGCGCTCGATGGGCTTCCGGATGTTCGAGGCGGCGGCCCTGTTCGACGCCGTGCGACTCGGCGAGCGGCGCGTCGCACCGGCGCGGCTCGCTTCGCTCGCGGAGATCGTCGACGGCCAGCTTGTCGGGCTCTATGCCGCTCACGCCAACGCCCTTGCCCGCGGCGACGCCGACGCGCTGATGGCCTCCGCCTCCGCCTTCGAGGAGCTGGGAGCACCCCTGCTCGCCGCCGAGGCGTGCGCTGCGGCTGCGGGCCTGCACCGGGACACGGGACGGGCTTCGAGCGCCCTGGCGGCCGCCTCGCGCGGCCAGGCGCTAGCCCGGCGCTGTCAGGGTGCGAGCACACCAGCTCTCGCAGGATTGACGGAACCTCTGCCACTCACGCCCAGAGAGCGCGAGGTCGTGACGCTCGCCGCCGGCGGCTTGTCGAAGCGCGAGATCGCCGAGCGCCTGGTGGTGTCTGTGCGCACGATCGACAACCACCTCCACAGCGCCTATTCCAAGCTCGGGGTGACGGGCCGGGAGGAGCTGCCGGCGATCCTCGACCCGGCGGCCCCGCATTCATCGGCCTTCGATCGGGCCGTCTGAGCTGGGCTTCGACTCACTCCGTTCCCGTCCCTCCCCAGAAGCCACCTCGAGCCTCCTCGTCATCCAATCCCCAACATCAGATCGAACAGTCCTTTTCCTCGAACAGCTTCTGACGCTCCTGTCAGCCGATCCCCGACACACCCGCTGTCTTCCGAGTTACCGCCCGTCGACGTGCCAGCGCACAGCCCCGGCACACATTTGCATCCCCTGCGGGAGTGCCCTGAATTTCGGGCAGTTGATTGGACTTTTCGGGCCCTCGGACTACATGCAAGTAGATGGTCACAATCGGCAAGCTCGGCAAGGGCAAGGAGGCCTACT
>JBOGXT010000568.1:0-12324 GCA_050694635.1 Thermoleophilaceae bacterium | reverse complement strand
GCCTTCAGCAAGCGCGTGGCCGATGAGAGCGGGCTTCAGGTCGTGCTCGCCACCGGCATCTACACCTACGACCACCTCCCGCAGTTCCTCCTCAACCACGACGAGGACGCCATCGCCGCCATCTTCGTCCACGAGATCGAGCACGGGATCCAGGAGACGGGCATGAAGCCGGCCTTCATCAAGTGCGCGGCCGACGAGCCCGGCGTGACACCGAACATCGAGAAGGTTCACCGCGCCGTGGCGCGGGCCTCGATCCAGACCGGACGGCCGATCATGGCCCACTCGCGACCGGCCAGCGGCACCGGGCTCGAGCAGATGCGCATCTTCGACGAGGAGGGCGTGGACCCCGCCAAGGTCCAGGTCGCCCACACGGGCGACACCGACGACCTCGACTACATCGAGCGCCTGCTCGACACCGGCTGCTGGATCGGCATGGACCGCTACGGGCTCGACATCTTCCTGCCAACCGAGCAGCGCCAGAAGACCGTGCTCACCCTCCTCGAGAAGGGCCACGCCGACCGCATGTTCCTCTCGCAGGACTACTGCACGACGATCGACTGGTTCCCACTCGAGGTCCAGGACTACCTGAAGGCGAACGAGGTGCCGAAGTGGTCGATGACGTTCCTATTCGAGGAGGTCATCCCCGAGCTGAAGGAGCGCGGGATGACGAACGAGCAGCTCGACCGGATGATGGTCGAGAACCCGAAGCGCTGGCTCGGATCATGAGGGCTACGGGCACTCCCCCCTGATATCCGGCTTCCGTCCGGGCGTGTAAGGAGTGTCGATCGGAGTACCACCGCGAGCACTACCTGGCGAACCGCCAGCGCTACGTCGATCAGGCTCGAGCGCGCAAGCAGGCGCTCGCGCTCGAACGCACCAAGTACCTCGTCGAGTACTTCGCACCCACGTCTGCGTGGACTGAGGCGAGCCCGACGCCGTCGTGCTCGAGTTCGACCACCTCGGCGACGAGTCATTCGACGTGGCCCAGGCTCTGCCGCACCGGAGCTGGCAGAGCATCCTTGATGAGATCGCGAAGTGCGAAGTGGTCTGCGCCAACTGCCACAGACGGCGAACCGCTCGCCGAAGGGGATCGCCGCGAGCCATCCTGACGCAGTCGTAGCGGCCTGACGCCAGAGCGGGCGACCGGAATCGAACCGGCACCGAGACCTTGGAAGGGTCTAGTGCAGCCTTTACACCACGCCCGCGGAAGGCCGATTCTAATGCCGTCCGATCGCTCAAGACATGATCAGAGCCGCCCGGCCTCCAAGAGCCGCCGCAGGAACCGCTGCGTCTCCGGCTGCTCCGGGGCCGACAGCACCCGGCCGGGGTCGCCGCGCTCCAGGATCCGGCCGTCGTGCAGGAAGCAGATCTCGTCGGCCACGTCGCGGGCGAAGTTCATCTCGTGGGTCGCGATCAGCATCGTCATCCCCCCTTCCTTCAGCTCCCGCACCAGCGCCAGCACGTCCCCGACCAGCTCGGGGTCCAGCGCGCTCGTGATCTCGTCCAGCAGCAGCGCCCGCGGCCGGGTGGCGAGTGCTCGGACGATCGCCACGCGCTGTTGCTGGCCACCCGACAGGCGGTCGGGGTAGTCGGCCTCGCGGGCGCCCAACCCGAAGCGGCTCAGCAGCTCCCGCGCGCGCTCGGTGGCCGTGGCCCGCGTCATCGCGTGGGCTCGCGCCGGCCCCAGCACCACGTTCTCGAGCACCGTCAGGTGCGGGAACAGGTTGAACGCCTGGAACACCAGCCCGAGGCGGCGCCGGACCGGCACCGGGTCGACGGAGGGATCGGTGATCACCTCGCCGTCGAGCAGCACGTCGCCGTCGTCGATCTCCTCGAGCAGGTCCACGCATCGCAGCAGCGTCGACTTGCCCGACCCGGACGCGCCGATCAGCGCGATCGCCTCGTGCTCGTTCACCGCGAGGTCGACCCCGCGCAGCACCGGCGTGTCGCCGTAGGCCTTGGTGACCGCCTGCAGCTCGAGCACCGGCGCGTTCACGCGGGCGTCGCTCCTCCACGGCGGAGGCGGGCGCGCGCCTGCATGCGGTCCACCACCCGCGCCATCGGCACGGTCACGAGCAGGTAGAGGCACGCGGCCGCCACCAGCGGCGTGTAGTTGAACGTCGAGGAGGCCTCGATCTGCGCGACCCGGAACGCCTCGAGCGGCCCGAGGATCGAGACGAGCGCCACGTCCTTCTGCAAGGCGATGAAGTCGTTCAGGAGCGGCGGCACGACGCGGCGCACCGCCTGCGGAAGCACCACGAATCGCGTGGACTGCGCCGGCGTGAGCCCGATCGCGAGCGCCGCCGAGCGCTGGCTCGGGTGAACCGAGTCGATTCCCGCCCGGTAGACCTCGGCCACGTAGGCCGAGTACGACAGCGTGAGCGCGACCCCGCCGAGCACGACCGGGTCGGTCGGCACGCCCGACAGCTCGAGCGCCGGCACGCCGAAGCCGATCAGGTAGACCACCAGGATCGTCGGGATGCCGCGCAGCAGGTCGGTGTAGGTGGCGCCGAGCAGGCGCAGCGGGAACAGCGCCGGCGTGCGAGTCGAGCGGGCCACGGCCACGACGAGCCCGAAGCCGAGCACGGCCACCTCGACGACGAGGAAGATCTTGATGTCGAGCCAGAAGCCGTCCAGCACGTCCGGGAACGAGTCCGTGAACGCGCTCCACGAGAAGAAGGTGTCGCGCACCGTCGGCCAGCCCTTGCTCGTCAGGATCAGCGCGGCGAGCGCGCCGAGGACCACGACCGTCGAGAACGCGGAGATCGCCGCACCGCGCTGGGCACGCCGGCGGCGGGCGGCCTCGCGTACGGCGCGGCGATCGGTGCTCAGCGAAGCTCCGGCGCGCCCGCCGCTGCGCCCATCCACTTGTTGGTGGTCCGCTTGAGCTGCCCGCTCGAGTCGAGCGCGGCGATCGCCTCGTCGACGCACTGCGTCAGCTCCGAGTCCTTCTCGAGCAGCAGCCCGAACGAGTCGCCGCCCGGCGCGCTGAACTGGCCGACGATCTTCGAGCCGGGCACCTGGGCCGCGGTCACGTAGAAGGCCGTGGGCAGGTCGACCACGACCGCGTCGACCTGATCCTGCTTGAGCGCCGTGACGACGTCGTTCGAGTCGTTGAACACCTTCGGATCCTGCGACGGCTGGACCACCTCACGCACGGCGTCGAGGCTCGTGGTGCCGATCTGCACGCCGATCGTGGCGCCCTGGAGCTCCGCGAAGGTCTCGGCGTTCGCGAACTCGGAGTTCTTCGGAGCGACCACCGCCTGCGGCGCGGTGTAGTAGGGGCTCGAGAAGTCCACGGCCTTCTCGCGCTGTGGCGTGATCGAGATCTGGTTGATGTCGAAGTCGAAGTCCTTCGGCCCCGGCGCGTAGGACGAGTTGAACGGCACGACGGTCCACTTGACCTCGTTCCGCGCGAAGCCGAGCTCCTTCGCGACCGCGTACGCCACGGCGCTCTCGAAGCCCTTGCCGTTTGTCGGGTCGTCGTCTTCGAAGTAGGGCGGGAAGGCCGGCTTGTCGGTCCCGACGGTCAGCTGGCCGGAGCTCTTCAACGCAAGCTGGTCCTTCTTGCAGGTGTCCGCCTGCTCGGCCTTCGTGGACGCGCCCCCGCCTCCCCCGTCGTCATCGTCGTCAGAGCCGCAGGCGGCCAGCACGGCCATCGCGGCGACGACCAGCACCAGGGCGATGAGCCTGTGGCTCCGAAGCATGCGAGTCCCCCGATCCCTAGTTGACCTCTCCGTACTGCTCCACCGCGTAGCCGAGCAGGCCGCACGACTCGAGCCGTTCCGCCGGTGCGCGGAAGCTCACCTGGACGACGCCGGGGTGGCGCCCGATCTCGATCGCGCCGGCGATCGTGGCTCGGTTCTTCACCTCGGGCACCGTCATGTCGAGCAGCTCCGCGGCGCGGGCGAGCCCGTTGTCGGTGGCCGAGTTGAGGTCGGGGCCGGTGCCGACCACCGAGATCGGCAGCGACTCCTCGAGGGCATCCAAGCCGTGCCGCCGGGCCAGCGCCAGGGCGCGCTCGCGCTCGGGGCCGCTGAGCGGCTTCGCCAGGAACGGCAGATCCTCCTCCAGCGGGAAGAGGATCGGGCCGTCAATGCCGAGCCCCTTCATCACCTCGACCTGCAGCGTCACCGTTCCGGACGTGTCGCAGGTGTGCCCGGCGATCTCGCCGTCCCCCTGGAGCGCGTGCATGTCGCCGAGGTAGATGCCGGCGCCCTCCAGCTTGACGGGGCAGACGAGGATCGCGCCCGCGCGCACCGCGTCGATGTCCATGTGGCCGTCGGTCTTGTGGCGCTGGAGCTCCTGGGCGTCGAGCGCGTAGCGGTGGGGCGCGCCGACCAGGAACGATCCGAAATCTCCCGCGTTGTGGGAGTCCGGGATCGTGGTCGAGGGGGAGGTCCCGAGCTGGCCCATGAACGCCCGCAGGCGCGTGGCGAGCGCGACGATGTCGTGCGGCGCGAAGCCGAGGATCGGGTTCTGGACCGAGCTGTCCGGCAGCGCCGCGTAGCGCGCCGCCTCCCGAGCGAAGCCCTCCGCCGCCTCGCGCGGAACCGTCACGCCCAGCGAGCGCAGCTCGTCAAAGGCCATCGTGTAGCCGTTCGTCAAGGTGAACGGCGTGCAGTCGGCGCCACAGTTCGCGCAGCGCACCGACTCCGGGCCGATCCCCTCGACGCGCGTCTCGGGCCATTCGGTCCCGCACCCGGGGCAGACCGGCGCGCAGTAGGGATCGCCGTTGAAGCGTCCCTCCATCGGCTGGTCGTTGCCGGACGAGGTCGCCAGCGAGGTGACCTCGATGTCCTTGACGCGGATGGCCACGCCGTCGCCGGGCTGGGCGCCCTCCACGGCGACCGGCTGGCAGACCTCGTGACCGCCCCGGATCGAGGGCGTGATCATCGGGCCCCAGCAGCCGGGCGTGGAGTTCCACACGATGTGGCCGCCGTCCGCGACGGGGCCGAGCATCGGAACGTCCGGCCCGAGCAGGCCGTCGGTGAAGGTGTCGACGAGGATGGTTTGCCGGGCCTCGCCGGTGCGAGCCGGAGGCTGCTTGATGGCCATGGGGACTCCTCCTGTGGGGCGGGTTCGGGGCCGGTCAGCCCCCGGAGACCGGGAGCAGCAGGGCGATCTCCTCGCGGTCCTCGAGCCGGCGCCGGCGCTCGGCATGAGCTCCGTCGATCATCGGCAGCGCCGAGCGCAGCGCCGGGGCGAGGTCCGGCTCGGAGTCGCGCAGGCTCGCGAAGAGGTCGTCGACGGTCGCGCCGTCGTCCAGCTCGACCGTGAGGGCCGGGGCCCGGGTGAACCGGGCGAGCCCCGTGCCGAGACGGACGCGCACCTGCACCGGATCAGCGTACCGGCCGAGGCCAGCTATGATCGACCGACCTCGGGGCGTGGCGCAGTCTGGTAGCGCATTCGGCTGGGGGCCGAAAGGTCGCTGGTTCAAATCCAGTCGCCCCGATCATTCAGAAAGTGCGAAGAAGCGCGAAGAAGTGCGAAGTCGGGCCGCGGTCCCTGCGCTTCCGGCGGTTTGGTGGCGCGAAGAAGGTCGAAGAAGAGCGAACGCTTGCGGGGGGGAGGATCCGTAGGAATTCCGTAGGCTCCGGGTCCGCCGCCCGTGGGCGGAGTCGCGACAGGCCGGGGGCGGCCAGCGTGCCGAAGGAATTGGAAGATTTCGACTGCCGCCCGAGCTTGGCATCAGGGCGGCCCGGTCGTCACCGCCGTGCCCGATCTCCGTGCTGGGTCCGTCGCAGGGTCCCCGTCACCGCTAGTTGCGACAGTCGTCGGCCCGCCGGCGGTAGCCGCGAGAGTGCCCCTTCATGGGGAAGCGGCACTGATCAAGTCCGCCCGCCATAGGCCGCCGCTATCGTTACCACGCGAAAGCGGCGCTCCCGCCACCCTCCGCTCAGAGTTGCGCTCGCATGGGACAGCGGCAGTGTCGACTGGTGGCGAGTGTCCTGCTTTGGGGGCCGTATAGGCCCCCTATCCAGGACAGTCCAGTCCGGCGCATCCATCGGTCGATCGACGCGGGCGCCCCTTCCCATGCGAGCGCAACTCTCGCCAGTCGGCGGGAGAGTGCTGCTTCGCGCGATTTGCGGAAGCCAGGCGGGGAGAGCGAGACTGCTGCTCCGCATGGAGGAGCGCTTCGCGCAAGGACCTGCATGGGAGGGCCGCTTCGAAGAGCGGTCGCGCCGATCGGAACCGCGCGGCCATCCCGTCCGTTCTGCGCGACATCATCGCCGTCCGTTCTGCGCGACATCATCGCCGCCGTGCCGAGGATCAGCTTCTTCTTCGGCATCTCTAGTGCGCCACGAGGCGTCATGTCACCGGGTGGGATGAGAGGCCCACCACCGGTCGCCGCGACGACCGGGTGAAGCTGGGGGCAGCCCGGCTCCTGAGGTGGGGAGATCCGGGTGGGAGCAGCCCCGACAACGTACCGACGGGTCGCCGCCAGCGACCCGGGCGGGCAAGCAAGGCAGAAAGGTGTAGGGAGACCGATCCAGTGGTTGAAGCCCCTCGATCCGTTACCAGTCCTGAAACTGGCGGCTGGGGACTGTTGCGGCGCTCGTCCTCTGTTTGTGATGGAGGCCGTCCCGCCTGCCCGGTTGATGATCGGGCGGTCGGGGTCGTGTGGCGTGTTGCGGTGCCGCGCGGCGATGCCGCAGGGGTAAAGCTGGGCACCGACCCTGCCTACCGGTGCATGGTGAACGTGGGAAGCGTCCCGGTGGCGCCCGCCGAGCCCGTGGGCTCTGGGCAGGCGCACCGTCCGCTGTTGCCGCCGGGGCGTGGCGGAGGGACCGTAGTACTCCGAGGTCGGGAAAGCCGGCTACATGGGGAAGGGTCCCAGCGAGCGCGCGGCAGGCTGTGAGAGGGGGAGGTCGCTGGTGAACACCGGCGCACCGGTGCCCGGTCTCGATGAGGCCGAGCGGCGGGTACTTCATTTCCAGCGCAAGCTGCACGGTCGGGCATCTGTTGATGCCGAGCGCAGGTTCTGCGATCTGTGGAACCTGGTCTGCGATCCGGCCACGCTGTTGGTGGCCTGGTCGCGGGTGAGCCGCAACCGAGGGTCGCGGACGGCCGGGATCGACGGCAGAACTCGCTTCTACGTCGAGCGTCAGCTCGGCGTGGAGCGCTTCCTCTCGGGGTTGCGCAGCGAGCTCAAGGCCGGCGAGTTCCGGCCGCTGCCGGTCAGAGAGCGGATGATCCCCAAGCGCGATGGCCGGATGCGTCGGCTGGGGGTCCCGACGCTCAAGGACCGGGTCGTCCAGATGGCCCTCAAGCTCGTCATCGAGCCGATCTTCGAGAGCGAGTTCTATCCCTCAAGCTACGGCTACCGGCCCGGCCGCCGGGCGCAGGACGCGATGGCTGAGATCCACCGCTTCGCGACCAGCTCATACGAGTGGGTCATCGAGGCGGACATCGAGGCGTGTTTGGTGCCATCGTCACACTGCCTCGGCGTTCATCGTGGTGGGGTCAAAGAGCTCGTCGTCGGCCGGAACCCTGATTCTCAAGCCTTTTCTGCGTCCGTTGCGGACGTGGATCGCTTCGAGTTGGCCGCGCTTTACACGCTGCAACACGGTCTGGCGGGAGACGCCGAGGACCCGCATCGCATCGACGATCGGGACGTAGCCGGCGGGGGCCTGTTCGACGAACAGGGCACGCAGCTGATCGTTGACGCGGATGCGCCAGGGGGCGCTGGGGGTGTCTTGCTCGCCGGCGATGAACCCGGCGTGAAGCCAGCGGTGCACGGTGGAGGTCGCGACGCCGAGGACCTCCGCGGCCTTGGCGATCGGGAGCAGCTCTCCGTCTGGCGGTTCGGCGGGCGGCTGGTGGGCGGGGATGTTGCGGTAGCGGCGCAGGCCGCCGACGATGACCTGGGTGAACCGCTCGCCGGTCGCCGATCGCCGTCCCTGGCGATTGAGGATCCCGGCGATCGTGGCGTCGGGGTAGTGGGCGGCGAGGCGCTCGAGCAGCGCGATCGTGTCCTCGTCGGTGCGGACCGCGGGCTGCTGGCGCGGGAGCGCCACGGCGAGCTCTGTGAGCGCGCCGCCGCGCCAGCGCACGGTCACGGTGGCGCGGCGCTGCTCGCGGATCACGTCGAGGATCACCTCTTCGATCAGGCAGCGCAGCAGCTGCTTGCGGTCGCGGTCGGTCGTGGTCGGCGCCGCCCAGACGCGGTCGAGGTCTGCGCCGAGCGAAAGCAGCTGATTGCGCTCGGCCGGTGTGAGCGTGCGCGGGCGTCTGTGCTCGCGCAGCCTCAGCTCTGCCTCGGCGGCCGCGAGTCCGGACAGCGCCTGCTCCCAGTCGCGCTCGAGCCCGCGCGCGACGAGGCGGTGCTCGGGCTCGACCTGGCGGTAGCGGCGCTCGGCGCGCTTCGCCTCGTAGCTGGCGCGCTCTACCTGCAGCCGCCACTGCTTGAGCGCTGTGTCGTGGTCGGCCTCGAGCGACTCGGCCGCGGCGAGCGCGGCCTTCACGCCGGCTGGGGTGAGTGCCGCCAGCAGCGCGTCTGCGACGGCCTGGTCGATCTGGCTGCCGCCGACTCTGAGGCACCACTGGCCGCGGCCCTCGACGAGCACCGAGCCGGGGCAGTGGTAGGCCGGGCTCTGGTGGCCACGGCGGCCCTGGTAGTGGACCTTCAGCTTGCGTGCGCAGCGACCGCAGACAGCGATTCCCTGCAACAACGCCTGGCCCTCGCGCACCGCGCCGCCCGGCTCGTGCACGCGCGGGCGCGTGTTCTGGGCGATCCGCGCCTGGTTTGCCTCGAAGGTGTCGCGGTCGATGAAGCCGGGGTGGTGTTCCCAGATCAAGACCTCCCATTCTTCTCTGGGCAGGTGACGGATGCGCGTGCGCGGCTGACCGTGCTCGTCGACGTAGCGCTCGCGGCGCGTCTTGCCGTAGGCATAAGCGCCGGCGTAGACGGGGTTGGTGAGCACGCTGTGCACCTGGTGGTAGGACGGGATCACCCAGCGGATCTCGCCGTCCTGGAAGCGCTGCAGCGGGAACTGGACGGCCTCGCGGCGCAGCCACAGCCACACCTGGCGCGCCGAGCCGAGCTCGGCGAAGCGCTCGAAGATCACCGCGATCGCGCCGCGGATCGCCTCGTCGGGATGCAGCCCCACCTCGCCGTCGGCCTCGCCCCAGACCAGCCCGACCGGCAGCCCGCGGCGCAGCTCGCCGCGCTTGGCCTTGTTGCGGATGCCGCCCTCCAGCCGCGCCCTGAGCGTGTGCAGCTCGGCCTCGGACATCGTGCCCTTCAGGCCCAGCAGCAGCCGGTCGTTGAACGCGCCCGGGTGATAGAGCCCGTCGGCGTCGCCGATCACGGTGTCGGTCACCCCGCACAGATCGAGCAGCCGGTACCAGTCGGCGTTGTTGCGCGCCAGCCGCGAGGCCTCCAGCCCGAGCACCAGCCCGGCGTGGCCGAGCCCGACCTCGGCCGCCAGCCGCGCGAAGCCCTGGCGCTCGGAAGTCCCCGAGCCCGACACGCCGAGGTCCTCGTCGATCACCACGACCTGCTCGCGCGCAAAGCCGAGCTCGAGCGCGCGCTCCACGAGCGCGTACTGGCGCTCGGTCGACTCCGTGTTGCGCTCGAGCTGGGCCTGGGTGGACTGGCGCACATAGACGAACGCCTGGCGGCGCAGATGCGAGTGCTGAAGCTTCACGCGCTCACTCACCGCCGGTCTCCCGCGCGGGGACAGTCCGCGCGATCAGCGCGGCCAAGATCGCCATCGCCGCCTCGCGCTGCTCGGCGCCCAAGAGCTCCCACAGCGCCGCCGCGGGCGCCGGGCCCTCCGTCAGGTCGAGGCGCAGCTGCATCACTCTCCAAGGCGCTCGGCTGGCGAGGATCATCGCCGAAGCACAGGACGACACCGCGTCCCTCGTCCTCGACCCGCGCGCGCCTGCGACAGCGATCCCACCAGTCCCCGCCAGCGCCTGAGCCCTGCGGGGGCGGGAACAGGCCCGCGAGCGCCTCGCGCTCGCCCGCGCACGGCTGGGGCATCGAACAGTGCCCGAACGCCCGCGCGCGGCCCTCACGCCTGACCTCGAGGCAAATCAAGGCGCCGCAGCCGGCCGGGCACTCGACATCGGCCAGGTGGCGGTCTGTCATCGCGGCCCCTCCTCCCGCGGCCCGGCGCACAGCCCGCCCACCAGTCGGCGGGCGCGCAACAGATCCTCGAGCGACGCAAGCGTTCCCGCTCGGGCGGGCGTGGCAGGCGCCTCGAGATCTGTCCAAGCCGCCGCGATCAGCGCCCGGCTGCCGTCCGGCAACACCAGGATCAGGCCGAGCGAACCGCCCCGCCGCATCCAGCCGATCAGCTCAAGCGAACGGCCCTCCAACGGATGACGCGCCCGCACGATCCGCACCGTCGGCGGGAAGCCGTCGAGGTGGGCAGTGTGTCGTGTCTTCCTTCGACCGGCTCGCGCACTCCCAGATTCTGGGTGAGGTGCGGCGCCGTGTCGGCGACAAGCGCGTGCTGGCGCTGGTGCGGTCGTTCCTCAGAGCCGGCGTGATGAGGGAATCGGGCCGCCTCGAGCGGACGCTGACGGGCACCCCGCAGGGCGGGATCGCTTCGCCGCTGCTGGCGAACATCGCGCTCTCCGCGCTGGACCGCCAGTATCAGGGGGACTGGCAGGAGACGAGCCGCTACCGCGGTCAGCGCCGCTACCTGCGAAGCAAGGGCCACGCCAGCTACCGGATGATCCGGTACGCGGACGACCTTGTCGTCCTGGTGATGGGCACACGCGAGCAGGCGGAAGCGCTGCTGGAGCAGCTCGGCCAGCGGGTCCAAGGTCTCGGGCTGAAGCTCAAGCCCGAGAAGACCGGGGTCACCCACATCGACGCGGGCTTTGTGTTCCTCGGCATGCGGATCATCCGCAGGCACAAGGGCCACAAGCACCACGTCTACACCTTCGCCAGCCCCGAGGCGCTCGCCTCGGTCAGGCGCAAGGTCAAGGCCCTCACGGGGCGCTCCACGATCAACCTGGAGCTGTCGGTCCTGTTGCGCCGCCTGAACCCGGTCCTACGCGGCTGGGCAGCCTACTTCCGCTATGCCGCATCGGCGCGCACGTTCTCCTACCTCGGCTACTACGCCTGGTGGCGAGTCGGGCGCTGGCTTCGCAAGAAGCACCCGCGGCTGACCTGGAAGCAGCTCAAGCGACGCTACTTCCCCGACGGCACCATCCAGGCCAACGGGATCAAGCTCTACGACCCGGCGACGAT
This sequence comes from Thermoleophilaceae bacterium, assembly GCA_050694635.1. Classification (GTDB taxonomy): domain Bacteria; phylum Actinomycetota; class Thermoleophilia; order Solirubrobacterales; family Thermoleophilaceae; genus JACVRW01. The sequence continues at coordinate 1,112 of JBOGXT010000568.1, read as the reverse complement.
GCACATCGTGCGCTATCGCCACCGCGGAGCACTGATCTCCACGCCGTGGAACCAGGACACCCTCGATCCGAATGGCGCGCGCTACCGGCGCACCAGCCACGACGATCCGGCGTTCCTGGACCGCCTACAACAGGCGCTCGCGTGAACGATGACCGCATCGACGCGCTCGTGGAGAGCCGGATGCGCGGGAACGTGCACGTCCGGTTCGGAGGGCGGCGGCGAGGAAACCACCGGCCGAAAGGCCGCCATGGCGCCTCGCCGTCGACCCTACTCACGATGTACTGGCGCGACCACCCGCCTCCGCATTTCCACGCCACCTACGCTGGCCACGTCGCCGAGATCGAGATCGAGTCGCTGGAACCCCTCAACGGCTGGCTCCTCCGCGAGCGCTGCGGCTGGTCAAGGAGTGGGCGGCCACGCACCGAGACGAGCTCCGGGAGAACTGGGATCGCGCACGCGTCCACGAAGCGCTCGAACCGATAGACCCGCTGCCTTAGGATGAACTGACTCCGAGATCCCCCGACACGTTGGGGGATTTCATATGCCTTGAGTGCGACGGCCCCCGCCCAATCGGGCGGGGGCCGTCCGCTGTGCGGCTCAGGCTCCGTGCTTCACGCCAATGAAGTTCGAGAGGAGCCGCATGACCAAGGATGACGTGCTGTTCGGCTACCGCCTGCAGGTGTTCGATCTGGCCGGCCGCACCAGCGTCTCGCACGCCTGCCGGGTGTTCGGTATCCACCGCTCGACCTACTACGCCTGGAAGGCCCAGGTCGACCAGGGTGGGCTCGAGATGCTCAGGCCCAAGGAGCGCCGGCGGCCGCAGATGCCAAACCAGCTCTCGGCGGTCGTCGAGGAGCGGATCGTGAGCTTCGCGATCGCCCACCCCGGGCTCGGGCCGAAGCGGATTGCGGCGGAGCTGGGCCGCGACAAGTGGGGCGCGCTCGTGGTCTCCGCGAACGGCGTCTACAACGTCCTGCGCCGCCACGGGCTCAACACCCGCAGGCTGCGGCTGTCGCTCGTCGCCGGCTACCGAGCACCCTACGAGCCGCCGCGCGAGCCGCCTCCCGAGCCGCACATCGACGTCGAGCGGCCCGGCGAGCTGCGTCGCGAGT
>JBOGXT010000567.1:0-3540 GCA_050694635.1 Thermoleophilaceae bacterium | reverse complement strand
CCCGGTTGGAGGAGCCCACGGCGGCCCCGCTCAGCGCGGAGCCGCTGCTCGAGCGCCTGGCGGCGCGGGAGGCGGTCTCGGCGGGGGCGCTCGAGCGCTTCGCCGACTGCCCCGTGAAGTGGCTCGTCGAGGACCTGCTGCGGCCGCTCGAGCTGGCCCCCGACCCGGAGGCGATGGTCCGCGGCGAGTACGCCCACTCGGTGCTGGAGCACACCTACAGGCGCCTGCGGGAGGAGACCGGCGACCGCCGCGTGACGCCCGCCAACCTGCCGCAGGCCGAGCGCATCCTGCTGGACGAGCTGCGCGAGCGCCGTTCGCTGTTCCCGATCTCGCCCAAGCAGACGCGCGTGCGGGCGGCCGCCCGCCGGCTCGAGTTCGACCTGCTGCGATGGCTGCGCCGGGAGGCGGAGGCGGACGGCGCCTTCGAGCCCGAGCACCTCGAGCTGCATTTCGGCTTCGGGGAGGGGAGCGAGCCGGTCGAGATCGCCGAGGGGCTGCGGGTGCGGGGCCGCATCGACCGGGTCGACACGAACCACGGCATGGCCCTGGTGCTCGACTACAAGACCGGCAAGCGGGTGGACCGCTACAAGGTCGCGAGCTGGGAGCAGGAGAACCGCTTCCAGGCCGCTCTCTACATGTTGGTCGTCGAGCGGCTGCTCGGACTGCGCGCGGCCGGGGGCGTTTACGTAGCGCTGGGCGAGCGCTCGCCGCGCCCGCGCGGGATGGTGGCGGCCGACGTCGACGAGCTCGGCTCGGGCTTCGTCAAGACGGACCGCCTCGGCCCCGACGAGTTCCGCGAGAAGCTCGACTGGGCCCTGGGGCGTATCCGCGAGACGGACGCCGCGATGCGGCGCGGCGAGCTGCGCTGCAACCCGGACTCGTGCGCCTGGAACGGCGGCTGCATGTACCCCTCGATCTGCCGGAGCGAGTCATGAGCCTGACCCCCGAGCAGGAGCGCGCGGTCGCGCGGCGCGACGGCTCGCTGATGGTGCGAGCGGGCGCCGGGACCGGCAAGACCACCGTGCTCGTCGAGCGCTTCGTGCGGGCCGTGACGGAGGACGACGCGCCGGTCGAGGGCATCCTCGCCATCACCTTCACCGACAAGGCGGCGGCGGAGATGAAGAGCCGCGTGCGGAGGCGCTTCCTCGAGCTCGGGCGGCGCGAGGAGGCGCGCGCCGCGGAGGGCGCCTGGATCTCGACCATCCACGGCTTCTGCTCGCGCGTCCTGCGCGCGCACGCGCTCAGCGCCGGGATCGACCCCGGCTTCAGGGTGCTCGACGAGCTCGAGGCCGAGCGCGTCGCCGCCGACGCCTTCGACGCCGCGCTCGGGACCTTCATGCGCGAGGGGGAGGACCCGCAGCGGCTCGAGATGGTCGCCGCCTACACGCCGGACCGGCTGCGGGACATGGTGCGCACTGCCCATGCGCGTCTGCGCAGCCGGGGGGAACGGCGGCCGCGGCTCGAGGAGGCGCAGGCGCCGGTCGTCGAGGACCAGCGCGAGCGCCTCGACGCCGCGGCACGGGCGGCTCTGGTGGAGCTCGGCGCCGCCGAACCCTCGGCGTCTGTAACGGCGGCACTGAAGGCGCTCGAACGCTGTGTGGCGCTCCTCGATCGTGTTCCCGCCGCGGAGCTCGCGGACCCCTCCGACTTCCAGGGCCTCTCCTTTGCCGGCCGTTCGAAGGCGCTCTGCACCGACGCCTGCGACGCCTACCGCGAGGCGCTCGCCGCATACACCGGGCTCTGCACCGCGCGGCGCGAGTACCTCGACCACACCATGCTGCGGGTGCTGCTCGACCTCTATGGCGAGCGCTACGAGGAGGGCAAGCGGCGGCGGTCGGGGCTCGACTTCGAGGACCTCGAGTTGATCGCGCGCGACCTGCTTGCCGGCGACGCGGGGCTGCGGGAGCAGTACACGGACCGCTTCGTCCACGTGCTGGTCGACGAGCTCCAGGACACCAATCCGCTCCAGAACGAGCTGCTCGAGCAGCTGGGGCGCGACAACCTGTTCCGGGTCGGCGACGAGCGACAGTCGATCTACGGCTTCCGGCACGCCGACGTCGACGTGTTCCGAGGCCACTGGTCGCGCGCCGCCGAGGAGGGGCGCGCGGAGAGCATCACCGTCAACTTCCGCAGCCGCGGCGAGGTGCTCGACGCGATCGACCTCGCCTTCGAGCGCGCTTGGGACGACTTCGAGCCGCTGCGCGAGGCGCCCGGCGCACGAGACGAGGCGCCCGCGCTCGACCCCTGCGTGGAGCTTCTGGTGACCGATCGCCACAAGGGGCGCTGGGACGACGCGCTCGGCACGGACGACCCGTTCGGGCAGGCCATGCGCGCCGGCACGTCGTGGCGCGCCGCCGAGGCGCGGCTGCTGGCCCGGCGGGTGGAGGAGATCGCGGCGGAGGGCGGCTTCGAATGGCGCGACGTGGTGGTGCTGCTGCGCGCCACCACCAGCATGGGCCTGTACGAGCGGGCGCTCGAGGAGCGCGGCATCCCCACGCACGTGGTCGGCGGACGCGGCTACTGGACGCAGCAGCAGGTGGCCGACCTGCGCCACTGGCTGAGCGCGCTCGCCAACCCGCTGGACGAGCTGGCCGTCTACAGCGTGCTTGCCTCGCCGCTGGCGGGGCTGTCACTCGACGCGGTCGCCCTGATCGGCCTGCACGCGCGCGCGGCCAAGCGCGATCCGTGGTGGGCTCTGCGCGAGGCGCTGGGGGTCCCTGAAGATGCGGCGAACATTCCGCCGCAAAGTGGCGGACCCCCCTTGGCCGAGGTGCTTCCGGCGGCCGACCGGCGCCGCGCCGCCGCCTTCGTCGAGCTCTTCGAGGACGAGCGCCGGGGGGCGCCGCAGGTCTCGCTCGAGACGCTGATCGACCGGGCCGTGACCCGGACCGGCTACGACAGCCACATCCTGTCGCTGCCCGCGGGCGGCCGGCGGATGGCCAACGTTCGCAAGCTGATGCGGATGGCGCGCGAGTACGAGGCGGACGAGGGCCGCGACCTGCGCGGTTTCATCGACGCCCTGGCGGAGCGCGACGTGCTGCAGACGCGCGAGGGGGAGGCCCCGCTCGAGGCGGAGGCGCTCGACGCCGTGCGGCTGATGACCGTGCACCGTGCCAAGGGGCTCGAGTTCCCGGTCGTGTGCCTGGCGGACCTGGGCAAGGACGGCCGCGAGGACGACGGCGCGCTGCGCATCTCGGACGACGGCAGCCTCGGCCTGCGGCTCGCCTCGATCGGGGGCGGGAGCGTCGACAGCGCCGAGCTCGAGCGCATCAAGGCCGAGCAGAAGACGGCGGGAGAGGCCGAGGAGCGGCGGATCTTCTACGTGGCCGTCACGCGGGCGCAGCGACACCTCGTGCTGAGCGGGGCGGTCGACCTCGATGGGCTGCCGGAGCCCGACGAGCTGAAGGAGCCGATGCGCTGGGTGCTGCGCGCGTTCTGCCCGTCCGCCATGGACTCGACCGAGCCTGGCGGGGTGCACGAGGACGAGCGCGAGGGCCGCCCGGTGCGCGTGCGCTGGTCGCGCCTCACGCCCGCCACCAC
>JBOGXT010000566.1:0-2008 GCA_050694635.1 Thermoleophilaceae bacterium | reverse complement strand
GGTCGTGGAGGTCGACGCGCCGCCGCGCGAGCGGCCCGACGCCTCCGCCGTCCCGTTCGAGGTGGCCTTCGAGGACGAGCACCTGATGGTGGTCGACAAGCCGCCCGGGCTCGTGACCCACCCGGCGCCCGGCCACCGCGGCCCGACGCTCGCCGAGGCGCTCCGCGGCCACATCGTGCACCGCCTCGACCGCGACACGTCCGGTCTGCTCGTGGTCGCGAAGACCGAGGCCGCCCGGCAGGCGCTCCAGGCGCAACTGAAGGCGCGCCAGGTGCGGCGAGAGTACCTCGCCCTCGTGAGCGGCCATCCCGACGCCGAGTCCGGCACGGTCGACGCCCCGATCGGGCGCGATCGCGTGCGGCGCACGCGGATGTCGACCCGCACGGACACCCCACGCCGCGCCGTCACCCATTTCGAGGTGGAGGGGCGCCTGCCGCGCACCACGCTGCTGCGGGTGAGGCTGGAGACGGGCCGCACCCACCAGATCCGGGCGCACCTCGCGGCGATCGACCACCCGGTCTGCGGCGACCCCGCCTACGGCGGCAGGGCGTGCGGCCTTCGGCTCGGCTTGGAGCGCCAATTCCTCCACGCGACGCTATTGATGTTTAGGCATCCGTTCACGGGGGAAATGGAGCTTTGCGAGTCCAAACCACCCGTTGACCTACGTCGCGCGCTCGATGTAGCGATACGGGAGCCAGTCTCCGGAGGGCCAGACGGGGACTGAGATATAGCGAGGCGGCTTTTCAGCCGCCTCGCTTTACTTCTACCGCAAGTTTCCGCATTCCGCCACGTTTCAGGGCGTGCGCCGGTCTTCCCTTCCCCTACCTCCGGTGGTCCGGCGCCGTGCGGCGGCTATCCTTGGCCGCCGCACTGCTGTCTACCCCGCCGTGGCACGGACGCGGCCCTGCCCGGGCACTACGAGCCCGGGTCCGCGCACCGGCCGGCGGGCAATCGAACACCAAACACACAAGGGAGCGACTCTTTGGCCACCGAGATCGGCATCAAGGAGCTGCTGGAGGCCGGGGTGCACTTCGGCCACCAGACCCGCCGCTGGAACCCCAAGATGCGCCGTTTCATCCATGGCGAGCGCGGCGGAATCCACATCATCGACCTCCAGAAGACCGAGCGGCTGCTGCGCCAGGCGCAGGAGTTCGCCGGCGAGCTCGCCGGGCGCGGCGGAACGATCCTGTTCGTGGGGACCAAGAAACAGGCCCGCGACACGGTCCGCGAGGCCGCCGAGAGCTGCGGCATGCCCTACGTCAACCAGCGCTGGCTGGGCGGGCTCCTCACGAACTTCCAGACCATCTCCAAGCGCATCAGGCGGCTCCACGAGCTGCGCGACTGGACCGAGTCGGGCAGCATGGAGCTGCTGCCCGTGCGCGAGCGCATCGGGGCCATGGCCGAGCGCGACAAGCTCGAGACGAACCTGGGCGGCGTCGCCGACATGCAGCGCCCGCCCGACGCCATGCTCGTGATCGACCTCAAGACCGAGACGATCGGCGTGCGCGAGGCCTCGCGCCTGAAGATCCCGATCATCGGGCTCGTGGACACGAACTGCGACCCGGACCCCGTCGACTACGTGATCCCGGGCAACGACGACGCGATCCGCTCCTGCCGGCTCGTGATCCACGCCATCTCGGACGTCGTGGGCGAGCGCTCCGCTCGGTTCCGCGCCGAGGAGGAGGCCGCCCGGCGCGAGCGCGAGGAGCAGGAGCGCCGCGAGGCCGAGGAGCGCGCGCAGCGCGAGCAGGAGGACCGCGAGCGCCAGGAGGCCGAGGACCGCGCCCGCCGCGAGGCCGAGGAGGCCGGCTTCTCGCCCGACGAGCCCGCTCAGCCCGTGCCCGAGGGCGCCGCGCCGCGCGAGCGCCGCACGTTCGACCCGGACGAGGAATCCCCATGAGCGACCCGATCTCGGCGAAGGACGTGAAGACCCTGCGTGACCGCACGGGCGCGGGGATGATGGACTGCAAGGCCGCGCTGCAGGAGGCCGGCGGCGACGTGGACAAGG
>JBOGXT010000565.1:0-13384 GCA_050694635.1 Thermoleophilaceae bacterium | reverse complement strand
GCTGTAGATCGTGGCCGAGATCGCCGACCAGCCGCCTATGACGACCGCGAGGACTATGAGGGGCGGGCCGACCGTGTCCAGGAGCGCGCTCAGGAGGTTGCGGAAGTCGGCCAGACGGATCGTGGGCGCGGGCAGCGCCCGCCGGGGGCCCGGCGCCGGGCTCACTGCTCCATCCCCCTCCTGAGTGCGTCCGATACCGAGCCCGCGAGCTCGGCGAACTCGGGCGTGGCACGGAGCTCCGGAGCGCGCGGGAAGGGGAAGGGAATCAGGATGTCCTCGACAATTCGCCCCGGGCGGGTCGACATGACGACCACGCGGTTGGAGAGGTAGACGGCCTCGTAGACGTTGTGGGTGACGAAGAGCGCGGTAAAGGCCTCCGAGTCCCAGATGCGCAGCAGCTCGTCGTTCAGCGCTTCGCGGGTGATCTCGTCAAGGGCCGAGAACGGCTCGTCCATGAGGAAGAGCTGCGCACGTAGCGCGAGCGCCCGCGCGAGCGAGAGACGCATCTTCATCCCACCCGAGAGGGCGCGTGGCCGCGCCTTCTCGAAGCCCTCGAGGCCGACGAGCTTGAGCGCCTCGGCGGTTCGCTGGACCCGCTCCGTCTTGGGCACGCCCTCGAGCTCGAGCAAGAGCTCGGCGTTGCGCTGCACCGTGCGCCAGGGGAGGAGCGTCGGGTCCTGGAAGACGAAGGCGCGCCGGGCGTGCTCGACCGTCCGCACCTCCCCGCTCGACATCGGGACGAGCCCGCCGATGATGCGCAGCAGCGTGGACTTCCCGCACCCCGACGGACCAACGAGGGAAGCGAACTCCCCGTCGGCGACGTCGAGATCGAGCGGCTGGAGCACGCGCGTGCCGTCGGGGAACGTCTTCTCGAGGCCGCGGATCGTGATCGCCCTCCCGCCAGCGCGGCTGTTAGCCGCCTCCACTACCTCGGTCTGCTGCACTCTTCCTCTCTCTAACCAATCCCGGCACCGGCGGCGGGATTGCTCGATGTCGGGCCCCGCCGAAGCCAAACGATGATAGTGGTTAGTGGTCCGACAATCTTCGAGGCTCCGCCGTGGGTTGTCAAGACGGAGGAATAGGAGCCCGGAGGATACGTGCCCTGCGGGCTAACGCTTCACTTACGCGATAGCATATAGCGGTGTCTTGGCTGGAGGTAGGACCATCCATCGAGTTGATTGGCCGCCGCGGCCGCGCAGACGCGGAAACCTCGTCGGAGGGGACTCCTCCATGCAGGCGATGGCCCGCGGGAGAAGGGTGCACCCAGGCTTCCCCTAGAGGCCGTTCTCGACGCGCGCACCCGCTCGACCAATTGCTCGACGAGGTAATGGTCGGTCAACACCTGAACGGGCAGCCCTTTGCGACCCGCCGCCCGCTTCTACGGGCCGCGGGAGCCAGCGAGGCCGCGCACTGTGTCGCGGTGCCGCCCGTAGTCGGCGATATCCTCGCAGCCCAGGTCTCGAGGACGCGCGATACTGCTCGGGCCGGGGTGCCTGGGGCCACGCCAAGGCGGTGAGCGAAACGGTGGATGGAGCGGACAGAGCGATGGCAGAACGGGCGCGGCGCAAGGCGGTTCAGCTTGAGCCGGCACGGCCCATGCCCCTCAAGGACCAGGTGTTACGCCAGCTTAAGCGGTTGATCGACGATGGAGGGCTCCGCCCGGGGGATCACCTTCCGAGCGAGCGCGCGCTCGCCGAGCAGCTCCAGGTGAGCCGGGGGACCGTGCGCGAGGCGGTCCAATTCCTCGGCGCGCTCGGACTGGTAGAGATCCGTCACGGATCGGGGGCGTACGTCCGCCGCTCTACGAAGGACCGCGAAGGGCTCCGGGCTGAGTGGCGGCGCTGGACGTGGCGCCACGCCGTGCGGGTTCACGACCTCCTCGAGGTGCGCCGAGCGCTCGAGGCCCTTGCCGCCGAGCTTGCCGCTGGACGAGGCGAGGAACGCTCGCTCGAGGAGATGGCAGAGGCGATCGAGCGGATGCGGGAGGCCGACGGCGACGTGGCCGCCCTCGTGCAAGCCGATGTTTCCTTCCACCATGCCCTCTCCGAGGCCTCCGGGAACGCGGCCCTCGTCGAGCTGGCGGACGCTCTCGGTGCCCAGCTCCTCCAGGAGCGGGCGGCGGCGTTTGATCTCCCAGGCCGCCCTGGGCGCTCGGTCAGCGAGCATCTGGCAATTTACGACGCCGTCCGCTCCGGAAACGCGTCTCGGTCGGCCTCGAGCGTGCTCGCGCATCTTGCAAGCGTCGAGCATGACATCGAGGGCTTCCTTGGCTTCTCTGGCGCGCCACTGCATTCGACCGGCACCGCTATCTCGGGCGAGAACGACGGGCGGTAGAAGGGCGGGTGCCAGTCTCGGGCGCCATTTGAAGGCGTTTTAAAGCAGTCACGGCGGACGGTCGTGGAGTCAACCCGAATTCGGGTTCACAGGCGGCCCATCTCGTCGGTTGGTGGGCCGGCAGCCAGCTCCTTCAAGCGTCCGGACGAGCCGCTACCAGACGGTTGGCTGGTGAACGTGCCGTTCGTCAGGGGGAACTGACACACCTTCATGGCTCCTGCTCGTAAGGGCCGGTAGAAGCTGGCTCCTACGTAGAGGCGTAACGGGTGTTCTTCTCGGGGATTCAGCACGCCGACTTCGGGTCGGGCTTGTTCGGGACGACTCGGACGGGCTCAACGAGATCTGATCAGGAAGATGGCACCGGCTGCGCCATCGAAGCCGCTTGTCCCCGCATCGGTGGGGAGGAGACCGTGGAGGTGTTCAGCAGCGTCGTCTTGCCGGCGCCGTTCTCGCCGGGCAGCCCATGGATCTCGCCCGGGTGCAGGACGACGCCGACACCGCCGAGGGTCTCGCCTCCGCCGCAGCGCTTTACGATGCTCTCCGTCGTCACCGCAGGCTCGCGCTTGTCTCGCGCCCTTTACACTCCCGATGCGGTCGCCCTGGGAACCGCGTCGCGGGCGACCTCATCCATGAAGCGGCGCACCACGTCGGCGATTCGTTGACCGGGACCCGCGAACGGCACAATCACGACTTGCGAGATCTGCGGGAACGCGGCAAGTAGGTCACGCAACCGCTTTTGGCAGCCGGCGGGCGCACCGGCCAGCGCGAAGCGCAGCACGATGTCGTCGGGAATCGTCTCTCCGGCGCGCTCAGTCGCCTCGTGCGAGAGGCTCCAGTCGAGGCTCTCCATCACGCGGGCGAAGCGCTCGGGCATCTCGATCCCGAGGTCGTCCAGAATCGGTCGGCTCGTCACGAGCGAGGTCGCGACCATCGGCCGGACGGCGTCGAGAGCCTCGTTTTCGTCATCAGCGATGCAGCTGTAGATCCACGCGGTGCCGGCGACCGAGGCGGGATCTCGACCTACACGCTCCGCGCCGGCGGTGACGCGCCCCAGGGCATAGCTCCAGCCCTCAACCGTCGCGACGTTCCCGACGATGACACCGTCGGCGATCTCCCCGGCGAGCTCGAGCATGCGCGGACCGCGCGCCCCGATGTAGATCGGCACGGCTTCGCGAACCGGCGAGAAGTCGAGCTTCGCCTCGACGGCGCGGACGACCCTTCCTTCGAACGTGACCTCGGACCCCGCCCAGAGCGAGCGGATGAGTTCCACGGCCTCGCGCAACGTGGCCACGGGCGCCTCGCGCGTGACGGCGAGCGCACGGTGGTTCGTCCCGCCGGCTCCAAGCCCAAGCGCGGCCCGCCCACGAGAGAGTTCATCGAGCGTCGCTACGGCGGCGGCGATGAGCGCCGGGTGGCGGCTATACGGATTCGTCACGCCAGGCCCGAGGCGGATCCGCTCGGTGGCGAGCGCGCTAGCGGCGAGGACAGTGAAGACGTCCTTCTGCAGCCGATCGTCGTTCGCCCAGAAGTAGTCGTACCCGAGTTCCTCTGCCTGCCGCGCGACGCCGAGAAGCTCGTCCAGCGGCTTCTCAAGCGGCAAGCCAACGCCGAATGCCACGTTGCTCATCGAGCCTGTGCGCTCAGCTCCACACGCAAGTTGAGGAAACCGTCGACCCACAGCTTCTGGCCACCGTGAACGAGCACGGTCGTGTCCTCGGCCTCGACGAGCGCGGGCCCCGCGAACTCGTTCCCTGGCCGCAGCCGGTCGGCGTCGTAAACCGCCACGGTCTCGAACCTGCCAGCGAAGTAGACCTGGCGTTCGTCCCTACGCGCCCCGCCCGCGTCCGCGCCCTCTTTCGGGTGCGGCTCGGGGGTCGGGAACGGGAGGCCAGCGAAGCCCTCGACGACGAACGTCATCGCGGACACGCCAGCCTGGCGATACGCCGTGCCGCGGCCGTACTTCGCCTCGTACATCCCGCTGAAGCGTTCGATCACCCGGTCGCCCCCGTCTTCCGCTCCGAGGTCCTCATTCTCGACGGGAACGCGGACGGCGTGGACCTGGCCCTCGAACTGGAGGTCGACGAAGCGCCTCAGCCTGAGATTCTCGGCCGGCAGCTTCTCCTCGCTAAGCTCCTGGCCGAGAAAGCCTTCGAGCTCTTCAAAGCGCTTTCGCCACTGCTGGAGATCGAAGGGCTCCTTCATCGGGTCGGAAACCATCGCGACCCGCTTCACGTCGCTGACGGCGATGCCGAAGGCCGAGAACACGGCTGCGGCGCGCGGAATCACGGCCTCTCGACAGTTGAGCTTCGCCGAGTATGCAGCGACATGGAGGCCAGCCGCACCCCCGTACCCGAAGACAGCGAACCGCGCCGGGTCGAGGCCGCGCTCGACGGTGACCTTGCGAATCAGGTCGGCCATGTGCGAGTTCGCAATCTCGACGATCGCTGAAGCCGCCGCTTCGGCGTTCACGCCGAGAGGTTGCGCGATGCGCTCGGAGACAGCCTCGAACGCCTTCGCCTGATCGAGATGGATCCGCCCGCCGAGGAAGTAGTCGGGGTTGAGCCGGCCCAGGACTAGGTTCGCGTCGGTCACGGTCGGCTCCGCCCCCCCGGCGCCGTAGCAGACTGGCCCGGGCGATGCGCCCGCGCTCTGCGGCCCGACCTTGAGGACGCCCGTCTCCGCCTCGATCCAGGCGATGCTACCGCCGCCTGCCCCGATCGACGGCACGTCGATCACGGGCAGGGCGACGGGGTACTGCGCGAAGACCGGAGCCTCAGCGTACGAGGGCTCGCAGTCGACGATCAACCCGATGTCGAAACTCGTCCCGCCCACGTCGGTCGCGATGACTTTGTCGAGCCCGAGCGTGTCTGCGAGGGCCTTCGCGCCAAGCACCCCGCCCGCCGGGCCCGAGGAGAGCAGGCTGACCCCGCGCTCGCGCGCCTCGTCGATCGAGGAGACGCCCCCGGCCGAGTGCATCACGGCGACCGCCCCGCGGTGACCCGCCTTCTCGAGGCCCTCGCGCATGCGCTTGAGGTAGCCGTTCACGCCGGGTGTCACGTAGGCGTTGAGGACGGTCGTCGACGTCCGCTCGTACTCGCGGATGACAGGCACGAGGTCGCTGGAGGTAGTCACGAACCACGGAGCGCTTCCGTTTCCGTTCGTTTCACCGTGTTCGAGCAGCCAAGCTCGTAGCGTCCGCTCGTGCTCCGGGTTCAGAAAGGACCAGAGGAAGCTGATGGCGATCGCCTCGACACCCTCGCTCCGCAGCCGCTCGGCCAACTCCTCGAGCCGCCAGGCGTTCAGCGGCACGACGACCGTCCCGTTCCGGTCGACTCGCTCGTCCACGCCGTAGATCGACGACCGCGGCACGAGCGGTTCTGCCTTCGAGAGTCGGGCCACGTTGATGATCTCGGACTCCGAGAGCCCGGCGACCTTCTGGACCGTCCGGCCGATCAGGATCGCATCCTCGTGGCCGCGCGTCGTCAGGAGAGCCGTCCGAGCGCCAGTCCGGGTGATGAGGATGTTCGCGGCAACCGTCGTGCCGTGCGCGAACAGCGTCGTGTCGGCGAGCAGCCGGTCAAGAGGCAGCTCCAGCCGCCTCGCGGCCTCCCGCACGGCGCTCAGAACTCCGTCCTCGAACCTAGGCGGCGTTGACGAAGCCTTGGCCCGCGTCACGGCGCCGTCCTCGTCGAGAACGACGCAGTCGGTGAACGTGCCTCCGCTGTCGACGGCGACGATGTAGCTCATGAGCCCGCCACCAAGCCTTCGCGCACGGCCGCCTGCAGCCATTCGACTGACAACGCGGCGTCATCCAGGACCGGATCGTCGGGTCGGGCGATCTCGACTTCGAGGAGGGTGAAGCAGCCGGGGCAGTAGAACTCGCGCAGCTCGAAGCGGGCGCCGCCAATCCGGTTCGGGTTGACCTCGGGACCGATGCGTTGCACCGGGAAGCGCGCTATCGCCGCGAGCTCCTTGTACGAAGAATCGGCCGAGCCAAGCACGTGCCCGCAGCGGCAGCGGTACACCGGCGACTCGCGACCGAAGTCGTAGAAAAGCGCCTCGAGGAGCCGCACGCCGTCGCGCTCCGGCTCCCACGCCGTCCCGTCCTCGTGGACGGAGCCCTCCACGCCGTTCGCCTCAACGACGCGCCTGCGCTCGTCACGGATCGCGTCCCGGCGCGCAACGGTCGCCGCCTCGTCGACGGTCCCGTCCTCGCGGACAACGACGCCGTAGACCTTTTCAGCCCATGCCGGGGAGACGAGCGACCGCTTGACGTCGGCGGCGACGAGCCCCGGCGTCCGGTCGATCGGATCTCCGTAGCCTCCACCGCCCATGGAGACGGTGCGGTAGACGTCCCCCTGGCGCTGCGACGTAACAGCGTACGCGCCGTAGAGCTCGAGCGTACCGTCGAGCTCTCCGAGCGTCTCAGGAATCTCGCCCGCGGCGAAGCGGGCGAAGACGTCCGAGTCGCGGACGATGGCGAACTGATTCGTCGTCGACGGATACCCGCCGCAGAGCCCGGGCGACTCGGGCTGCTCGACCCCGAACGTGTGCAGAATCTTCGTCGGAATCTCGTCGACCCCGTGAACGGTGTACATCATGCTGATCCCCGCCCCGCCGCGGAACCTCCCCGCGCCGCCGGAATCCGGGGTCTGCTTGCGGTAGAGGTAGAGGATCGGGTAGCGAAGCTCGTAGCTCTCGACGTTCGCAATCGTGGCGCGAAGCGAGCTCGTGTGGCCGCCCGTGTCGATGCCGTCGCGTTCGGGAAGCGCACCGCCGCCACCGGCCATCCCGTCGAGAAGCGGGCCGCCGAAGCGGCGGCCGTTTTTGTCGAAGCCGAAAAGCTCCTCGAGCGCCTTCACGCCTTGCCACCCGGCCATCGCCCGGTGACGGTGGTGCTGGCTCGCGGCGAGCATCCTGCCGACGGTAATGCTCGCGAGGTTCCGCACCTCCCAGATCCCAGTGGTCGTCGATTTGGAGACCCCCGCAGGAGGGACGGCGTGAACGAGCGTGCCGGGACGCGACTCGATTGTCAGCACCCGCGAGACGCCGGCGGGCGACCATGGGATGTCCCAGCACAGGTAGACCATGACAGCGGCGAGGACGCCGCCCACGAGCCCGTGCACAGCACAGTTGATCACAGCAGGCGCCTGGTCCCCGGTCTGACTGAAGTCGAAGGTGAGGTGGTCCCCCTCCTTCGTCATCGTGACGTGGCAGTCGTAAATCTCGTCGCCGAACTCGATGTAGCCGCGATGCCGCCAGGTCCCGTCGGGGAGCTCAAGGAGGCGGGCGCGGAGCCGACGCTCGGTGTAGTCGATGATGTCGTCCATCGCGGCGAGGACGGTCTCGGCCCCGAACTCCTGAAACGTGTCGAGAAGGCGCTTCCTGATCACCTGGACGGCAGCCACCTTCGCGCGCAGGTCGAGCGCGAGCAGCTCGGGCAGGCGCGAGTTGCGCAGGTAGGTGCCCTCGACGTCTTTGCGGAAGCGTCCGTCCTCGACGACCTTGATCGGCCCGATGATCGGCTGCTCGCCGAACATGTCGGCGGCGTCGAGCTGCACCTGGCCGGCGGTCGGGCCGCCGACGTCGATCGCGTGGAGCGACGCGCCCGTCCAGGCGACGGGCTCGCCTTCCCAGAAGATCGGCCCGACGACCTGGACGCAGTTCTGGTGGCAGACCGAGATGTACGGGTCGTTGCAGAGGAAGGCGTCCTCCGGCCCGAAGCCGGGGTTGTCGCGAAACTCCGCGAGTACGTACTTCACGTGCGGCGAAAGAGTCGTCGCCTGGGCGCAGACGAAGTTGTCGATGTAGACGAGGTCTCCCGAGCTCGTCATCAGCCCAGCGTTCATGTCGAAGACCTCGGTCGCCACCGGCGAGCCGGACAGGCGGCTGATCGTCAACGCGCCCTCGTCGTTGAGGTACCAGAGGCGGTGGCGGACGATCTCGAACGCCGCTGGGTCGAGCCGGAGCCCGAGGTCGGACTGCGTAACCGTCATGCCCCTGCCTCGACGAGCGGCGCGGTCAGCTCGCGCTCCCACGGCTCCACGTCCATGATGTCCGACGGGAGCTCGTCGAGCGACACGACGGCGCCGAAGTACGCCTCGACCTTCGCGAGCGTATCCTCGTGGAACTTCGGTCGTGGCCCGGCGACGCACTCGCGGACAACGATGATGTCGTAGTCGCGGTAGTAACCGTCGCGGATCGTCGTCTCGACGCAGAAGTCCGTGTTGCAGCCGGAGACGAGGATCTGCTCGATTCCAAGCATGCGCAGCTTCGTGTCGAGCGTCGTCTCGAAGAAGACGGAGGCACGATGCTTTTCGACGATGAAGTCCTCGGGGTGCATGTCGTCGAGGACCTCGTCCATGAAGTCGACCTCCCACGTGCCGCGCAGGCAAGGCGCCCACTTCTGTTTGTCGATGTGGGAGGGGATCCGGCGGCGCCGGCGCGTGACGTCCTCCGGGTAATGGATCTGCTGCGACCAGAGGATCGGCATCCCGTACTTGCGGGCCAGGCGCACGAGCCGGAGGAGGTCTGGGATGATCGCACGCTGGTTCTCGGTGCCGATCCCGGCCTTCTCCATCTGGCTCTCGGGGTGGCAGAAGCCCTTCTGGACGTCGATGACGAGGAGCGCGGTGACGCGCGGATCAACAAAGGGATCTGGTGCGGACTGCGCCGCCATGGTGCTTCACCTCTTTCGGTAGACGGTTCCCTGTACTCATGCTCTGTCGCGCTCGCCATCGGCCTGCCGCACCGCCAGCCCGGCGAGGTCGTGCTCGATGCTCTTCAGATGAGCGAGCACGGCGGCGCGGGCGCGCGCGACGTCCCCCTCGCGCACCGCGTCGTAAATCTCCTGATGCTCGTTCAGTGAACGTTCCGGGCGGCCCGGAAGGTCCCACGTCGCTGCGCGCTCCCGCAGGAGCTGCTTACCGATCGCGTCGGCGAGCTCGACGAGCGCGTCGTTGCCGGAGGCCTCGTAGAGCGCGTAGTGAAACAGGACGTCGGCCTGGACGAGGAGGGCGACGTCCTTCGCAGCGACGGCCGCCGCCATCTGATCGATCGCCTCGGACAGCCCGGCGAGACTGCCGCCCGCGGCGCGCTCCGCGGCGCGCTCGGCGGCCAAGGACTCGAGGCCCTTGCGCACCTCGAGCAGCTCGTGAATCCGTCCCGCGTGACGGAGCGTCCAGCGCCGCCACTCCGCGCTTAGCCCCTTCCGATCGCCGGACGAGGCGCGGACGAAGGTTCCCGAGCCATGGCGGATCTCCACGAGACCCAGCGCGTGGAGGAACTGGACCGCTTCGCGGACCGTCCCCCGACTCACCTGGAGCTGCTTGCTCAGCTCCCGCTCGCTCGGCAGCTGTTGCGCGGGCTGGAGTGCGCCCTCCTGCATCAGCCGCATCAGCTGCTGGACGACCTGCTCCTTGAGCGGCTGGGCGCGAAGCGGTTCGAGATGCACGGCGTCGTACCGGCGCGCCGCGCCGGAGAATGCGGTTCCTGCGACGTGTCCGGGCGAGCGCTTCACGGCGCCGGGATCGCCTCCCCCGCCTCGGCGATGGCGTTCTGCGCAGCCTTCGACGCCTGCGCGGCAAGCACGTCGATGACGACGCGGGCGCCGACGCGCGCCGTATTCCCGGACGGGTCGAACGCGGGGGCCACCTCGACGCAGTCGAGCGCGCCGAGCGGGCCCTCGGAGACGATCTCGAGCCCGCGCACGAGCTCGCGGCCCGTCATCCCACCGATCTCGGGGCCGCAGGTTCCCCAGGCGTACGCGCCGTCGAGGACGTCGATGTCCACGGAGAGATAGATCGACTCGGTCCCCTCCGCGGCGATCTCAAGCGACCGCTGTGCGACTTCATCGATCCCCATCCGGTCGATGTCGCGGACGGAGAACACGGTTACGCCGTGCGCTTGGGCGACCTCAAGCTCGACCTTCGGGTTCGCCGCGCCGTGCGCGCCGATGATGACGACGTTCGTGCCGTCGACGTTGGGCAGGTCGAGCACGCGGTGCACCGGCGTGCAGTGAGACAGCTCCTCACCGCCGATGTCGGGCGCGGTGTCGAGATGGGTGTCGAACATGACGAAGCCCATCCGCCCGTCGATATGCCGCGAGAGCGCGCGCGCCCCGGGAATCGTGGTTGCGTGGTCGCCGCCCAGGAGGACGGGGAAGGCGCCGGCTGCATAGATCTCGTCGAGCGCCTGCTCGGTCCACCCGAACGTCTTCGCGGCGTTACCCGGCACGCCGTCCACGTCCCCGCAGTCGACGAGGCTCAGGTGGTCTGAGATCGTGACGTGATAGTCGTAGTGGTAGTACTCGCCGAACGCGAAGTGCGAAGACGCATCGCGAATAGCCCGCGGCCCGTGGCTTGCGCCCGGGCGCGTGACCGTCGTGCTGTCATAGGGAAGGCCGAGGACGGCGACTGTCGCCCCCGCCTCCTGAATCGCCGATCGCTCCGGCGGAACGTGCGGAGCCTTGAGGAACGTCGCGATGCCTGCATGGAGGATTGCCATGCCGAACCTCCCTCTAACCTGGTTGTCCTGGAGCCGAGCCTCAGCGTCCCTCGACAATGTTCCTGGTAGCCCGGCCGCTGCGAATACCCCGGCCGGGCGCAATTGGTAGGACCTCCGACGTCAAGCCATCCTGAGGAATTAATAGGCCAACCGGACGGCCGCGTCAATCAGGAAAGGCGGCGACCGCGGGACCGCGAAGCCCAAGTGACGGTCGGTCGCCAGAGTGGCCTGGGGCCCCCGGAGGGGGCCGCTACCATGGCTTGACGATCAGCGGTCGTACGTCATGACTTCGACGGATCCACGTCCCCGCTCGGCAGCTGTGTCTCCGAAGCCGGGGCGCGGCTCGTCTTCGGGAGCAAGAGGCGAGCAGTGGAAGTGCCAAATCTTCCACGCCTTGTTGCCGCGACCGTCGTCGCGCCGGAAGATGGACGTTTCGCGGAAACGGAAGTGGATGGTGTCGCCGCGCTTCTCGTAGTGCGGCGCAGCGGCATCCATCGTCGCGGAGCCGGACCCCTCGCTCGACTGCACGATCACCGGCAAGGTCCCCTCCGCCGTGAGATACCCCATGTCGCCGTCGACAGTCACGCGGATGTCCCAGAGCTCCGGCGGCTCCGTCGGAACGAGGTGCCTCTTGTAGTACTTGAACAGCTTCTTCTTCTCCTCGAGGCTGAAGTACGGGTGCCCGTTCAGATTCCACATCAAGTAGTCGGGCGCGAAGCACTCCTGCATGCGCTCGACGTCCAAACCTCGGTTCGACGCCCACCACTGCCGGTGGACACGCCTGATCTCACGAATGTCGTCGTCTCGGCTCAGGTCTTTACCTGGGTGGGGGACGGGATTCTTGCATCGGCGCGAACGTCGGGCAAGAACGACCGTCTAGCCTTTCCTAAGTGCTCCCGGCCGGAAGTTCGGTAGGGCTTGAAGGAGCTGCGGCGCTCACGGCGAATCGGTTGCCACGATGCCGGGACGGAGCCCCTTCCAGATCGTCTTGAGCGGGGAGGAGCGGTTCGAGCTCGAGCGGTGTGTGGCCTGTTACACGCTGCCGCACAAGGTGGTGCAGCGGGCGAAGATGATCCTCTACGCGGCCGAGGGATTGACGAACGTCGAGATCGCCCGCCGGCTGGAGACGGCGCCGGAGGTCGTCGCCCGCTGGCGACGACGCTTCCACGACGGACGACTTGGTGGGCTCGAGGATCGAGCGCGGTCGGGTCGCCCGCGGCGTTTTCCCCCCGGAAGAGGTCGCCCAGGTGAAGGCGATCGCCTGCGAGCTGCCGCGTCAGCACGGCCTGCCGCTCTCGCGCTTCTCGCGCGCTGAGCTGCACCGGCTCGTGATCGAGCGCGGGGTCACCCAGGCCTCTGCCTCGACGATCGCCCGCTGGCTTGCAGAGGATGCGCTCAAGCCCTGGCAGCACCGCTCCTGGGTCTTCCCCACCGATCCGGACTTCCTCGCCAAGGCGGCGCCGGTGCTCGACCTCTACCAGGGACGCTGGGAAGGCAAGCTCTTGCACCCCGGCGACTTCGTGATCTGCGCTGACGAGAAGCCGTCGATCCAGGCGCGGGCGCGGATCCACCCGCCGCTGCCGGTCTCCTCCGGCTCGCGCGGGCTCAGGGTCGAGCACACCTACGAGCGCCGAGGGGCGCTCACCTACCTGGCGGCGCTCGACATCGGCCGCCGGGGCAGACGCAGGCCGCGGGTCTTCGGCCGTTCGGAGCGAAGGAGCGGGATCGTCTCCTTCGACCGGCTCGTCTGGCAGGTGATGACGAAGGAGCCCTACGCCTCCGCGCGTCGCGTCTTCTGGATCGTCGACAACGGTTCCTCGCACCGCGGCCGGAAGGCGGTCGAGCGGCTGGAGCGGCGCTGGCCCAACCTCGTCCTCGTCCACCTGCCGCTGCACGCGAGCTGGCTCAACCAGCTCGAGATCTACTTCTCGATCGTCCAGCGCAAGGTGCTCGAGCCGAACGACTTCGGCCACCTCGCCGAGGTCGCCCGCACGCTCAACGAGTTCGAGCGCCACTGGAACGAGATCGCCGAGCCCTTCGACTGGCGCTTCACCCGCGACGACCTCGCCGCCCTGATCGAGCGCCTCTCAGCACACGAGCCTCAGCTCCGGCTGGCTGCATGACCGCGAGCGAACTTGCGGCCGGGAGCACTAAGTGTTAACCCGGCGCTTACAGAACCCGCATGGCTTCTTGACGAGCGCGTGGTTGTGTTCGACGCGCAGGAATCCCCTCCGGAAAGGAACGGCTTTGAAGCGCACAGTCCTTCTTCTCCTCGTGACCGCCGGTGTCGTGCTTCTGACGGCGCCGGCGGCGTCCGCGAAGCGGATCGTGGGCACTCCGGGTGACGACACGCTGACCGGCACCGACCGCCGCGACGTCATCCGAGGCCGGGGCGGAGACGACACGCTCGGCGGCGGTGGCGGCAGCGACCTCCTCTTCGGCGGCCGCGGAGCCGACACGCTCTCGGGTGACGACGGACGCGACTTCCTTTTCGGGGGGCCCGGCGGCGACACGCTCGAAGGCGGCCCCGGTCGGGACGTCCTCC
>JBOGXT010000564.1:0-2115 GCA_050694635.1 Thermoleophilaceae bacterium | reverse complement strand
GGCCGGTCCTCGTACGAGGGCTGGAACGGCGGCTCGGCGGCGAGCGGGTCCGGCGCCGCCGCCGCGGCGGTGTAGTCGAGCGGGCGGACGTCGACGCCGCGGTAGAAGGTCCCGGCGTGCGACTGATCGCCCGGCCCGCCAAGCGAGCCGCACGCCACCGTGACCTCCCAGCCCGCGCGCGGCAGGGAGCGCGCCAGGTAGCGCGCCACCTGCGCGGACCCGCCGCGCGGGAAGAACAGCAACCCCATCACCGCGCGGGAGGCCACCCGCGCTCAGACGATCGTCGGCACGGAGCCGCCGTCGATCGACCACGCCGCCCCGACCACGTTCGACGCCCGCTCCGAGCACAGGAAGACGATCGCCGCGGCCACCTCGTCGTCGGTCCCCATCCGCCCGCGCGGCAGCCCCGAGCCGGTGGCCTCGAGCACCTCCTCCCTCGTCCTGCCCGAGCGCGCGGCGAGCTGGTCGGCGAGGCCGCCCTCGCCCGTCCAGGACTCCCCCTCGATCGGACCGGGGGCCACGGCATTCACCAGCACGGCACGGCCCGCCCAGGCGTCGGCGAACACCCGGCTGAGCGAGAGCTGGGCGGCCTTCGTGACCGAGTACGAGGCGTCGAGCCTGCCCGAGGGGCGCTTCCCGGACGACGAGGCGACGTTCACGATCCGCCCCCCGCCCGCCTCGGCCATTGCAGGCGCGAGTGCGCGCATGAGCCGCATCGGGCCCATCACGTGGAGCTCCCACTGCTGCTGCCAGTCGCCCTCGCTCAGCTCCTCCAGCGGCCGCGCGCGGCTTGTGCCGGCGGCGTTCACGAGCGCCCAGGGCGCGGCGGGACAGGCCTCGAGCAGCCGCCCGGCGGCGTCACGCGCCGTCACGTCCAGTTCCAGGTCCGCTCCGCGGCGCGCCACTGACAGCACACGGGCGCCCTCCTGCGAGAGCATTCGCGCCGTGGCGGCGCCGATGCCGCGCGTGGCGCCGGTGACCACACAGACCTTGCCGTCGAGACCGAGGTTCACGAGCGATGAAGTCTCACACGCGATACAAGACCTTCCACACGGCGGAGCGCCGCGAGCTGATCCGGATCACCGAGGACGTGCAAACCGCGGTCGACGAGGCGGGCATCGCCGAGGGGATGGCGATCGTCGCCGCGATGCACATCACCGCGGCGGTGTGGATCAACGACGACGAGCCGGGCCTTCACGAGGACACGCTCGAGTGGCTGGACAAGGTCGCGCCCCCGAGCTGGAAGGAGCCCGCCAACGGGGTGGCGCGCGAGCTGCTTCCCGAGCCGGGCGACTACCGCCACCACGCCGGCGGCGAGGACAACGGCGACGCCCATCTCAAGAACCTGCTCGTGCACCACCAGGCCATCGTCCCGGTCACCGAGGGCCGGTTGGACCTCGGCCCCTGGCAGCAGGTCTTCTACTGCGAGTTCGACGGCCGCCGGCCGAAGCGCATGATCATCAAGATCCTCGGCGAATGACCACACGCACCCACCGATTTCGGGTATGACATCACCGTGACCCCGTGGGCCCTCATCAGCCCCGCGCGTCTCGCCGGCTCCGGGCTGCTCAGAACCCAGAGCGACGCTCGCCTCGTCGACCTGGTCCGCGCCGGCAACGATCGGGCGTTCGAGGCGATCGTGCTGCGCTACCACCGGCCGCTGCTGCGCCACTGCCGGAGGCTGCTTCCCGCCGCCCGCGCCGAGGACGCCGTTCAGCAGAGCTTCCTGAGCGCCCTGGAGGCGATGAGAGCCGACCGGCGTGAGCTCCAGCTCGGCCCCTGGCTCCACCGCATCGCCCACAACACCGCGATCGACTCACTGCGGCGGCTCGACTCCCACTGGGAGGAGCTGGACGAGCGCATCGACGGTGTCGAGCCCACCCATGCCGCCGTCGAGCGGCGCGCGCGCTTCCGCTCCGTCATCACGAGCATTGGCTCGCTGCCCGAGCGCCAGCGCCGCGCACTTGTGCTGCGCGAGCTGGAGGGTCGCAGCTACGAGGAGATCGCCGCCGCTCTCGGTGTCAGCGGCGCCGGCGTCCGTCAGCTGCTGAACAGGGCGCGCAACGCGATGCGGGCCGGCGCGAGCGCGCTGGTGCCGCCCGCGCTGGTGGGCCG
>JBOGXT010000563.1:0-1820 GCA_050694635.1 Thermoleophilaceae bacterium | reverse complement strand
GAGCCGCGATGGACCTGAGGCTGCGCGTGGACGGCGCGGAGCACGAGCTGCCCGAGGGAGCGGCCGGCGAGAGCCTGCTGCGCGTGCTGCGCGACGAGCTCGGCGTCACGGCGCCGAAGAACGCCTGCGAGGAGGGCGAATGCGGGTCGTGCACGGTCGCGATCGACGGCGAGATCGCGTGCGCCTGCCTCGTCCCGGCGGTGCAGGCGGCCGGGCGGGAGGTCGAGACGGTCGCCGGTCTGGGGGGCCGGGAGGGCGAGCTGCATCCGGTGCAGGAGGCGCTGCTCGAGGCGGGCGGCGTGCAGTGCGGCTTCTGCACGCCGGGCTTCGTGATGGCTGCGCGCGACCTGCTGCGCCGCGTCCCGGACCCGACCGAGCAGGAGATCAGGGAGGGGCTGAACGGCAACCTGTGCCGCTGCACGGGCTACCGGAAGATCGTCGAGGCCGTGCGGCTGGCCGCCAAGCGATGAGCGGCGTGACGGTCGTGGAGGGGTGCGCGATCGCGACGGTCGACGACGAGCGCCGCGAGCTCGACGACGGGCACCTCGTGCTCGAGTACGGTCGGATCGCGGCCGTGGGCCCCGGGCCGGCTCCCGAGCGATCGGGCGGCGAGCCGGCGCGACGCATCGACGGCCGCGGGCTCCTCGCCACGCCGGCGCTCGTCAACTGCCACCACCACCTGTACCAATCGGCCACTCGCGGGCTCGCCCAGCAGGCCACGCTGTTCGAGTGGCTCGTGGCGCTCTACCCCGTGTGGGCGCGGATCGACCACGCGACCGTGGCGGCCGCCGCCCGGGCGGCCCTGGCGGCCCTGGCGAGGTCGGGCTGCGGGACCGCGTCGGACCACCACTACGTCTTCCCCCGCGGCGCGGGGGATCTGCTCTTCGTCGAGGTCGAGGCGGCCCGGGAGATCGGCCTGCGCTTCCATCCGTGCCGCGGCGGGATGGACCTCGGCAAGCGCGACGGCGGCCTGCCGCCGGACGACATCGTGGAGGACCGCGACACGATCCTCGAGGCCTGCGCCGCGGCGATCGAACGCCACCACGATCCCTCGCCCGGCGCCATGGTGAGGATCGCGCTCGCGCCGACGTCGCCGTTCTCCGTGACCCGCCAGCTGATGGCCGAGACCGCCGAGCTGGCTCGCTCGCGCGGCGTGCGGCTCCACACCCACCTGGCCGAGACCCGCGACGAGGAGGAGTTCTGCCTGGAGCGGTACGGGGTTCGGCCGCTCGAGTACCTCGACGAGCTGGGCTGGCTCGGCGACGACGTGTGGCTGGCGCACTGCGTGCACCTGGACGACCGCGAGGTGCGCCGTATGGGAGAGTCGGCCACGGGCGTGGCGCACTGCCCGATCTCGAACGCGCGCCTGGGGGCGGGCATCGCCCCGGTACGCGGGCTGCTCGACGCGGGCGCCCCGGTTGGCCTCGGCGTGGACGGGGCGGCCTCCAACGAGTCGGGCGAGTTGACCGACGAGCTGCGCGGCGCGCTGCTGATGGCGCGGGCTCGCGGCGGGCCGGCGGACCTGACCGCCCTGGAGGCGCTCGAGCTGGCCACGCGGCACGGCGCCAGCTGCCTCGGGCGCGAGGACGAGCTGGGCAGGCTGGAGGTGGGGGCGCTCGCCGACGTGGCGCTCTGGCGGCTCGACGACGCCGGCCGGGCGGGCATCGCGGACCCGGTGGCGGCGCTCGTCCTGGGGCCGCCCCGGCCGGTGCACACGCTGCTGGTGGGGGGCGAGCCGGTGGTGGAGGGCGGCGAGCTGCGCACGGCGGATCCGGCGGTGCTGGCGGCGGACCTCGCCCGCGAGAGCGCCCGGCTCCGGG
>JBOGXT010000562.1:0-2469 GCA_050694635.1 Thermoleophilaceae bacterium | reverse complement strand
ATCCTCGCCATCACGCCCTCTAGCGAGTCATGCTCCGGCGCCAATATGTCGATGCCATAGGCGGCGTCTACATAGTTGCGCACCGTCTCAATCCGCCCGTCGCCCGGAAGGGCTCCGGCAGAAATTGAGAAGAACCGCTTATCTAGCGGTGGTCGAGACCTCAGCGACTTCGTTGCCACGTCAGCAACGCTCGCCCCTGCGCCGAGCAGCAACACCGTCTTCCGGGCCATAACGGCATCCTGCTAGCTAAGCCAGACAGATGCAGGATTCAGCGCGTCTATCTATCCCCGAGTACAGAAATGCGCGTCATTGAACCGCAGTCTATGAGGCATCGCGAGGGGGACGCGTGAAAGCGGGAAGAGCTCTGCACCAGCCTCATGTGTGGGCGGTGCTCAGCGCCTACGGGCACGGGATCATCACCGATGCTGGCCAACAATTCTAGGCGGCAGGCTTCAGGCGGTCGCGATTGCCGGGCAGTCTTACCCGCCGCAGTTCCGCATCTCGGCTCCGGTGCTGCTCGTCACTAGGCGGGACGCGCGGCACGCTGCCTCAGCCCGCCCGAGGTGCATGTCGAGCTCGCAGGCGAAGAGGACATGCTGCCGACCTATGTACACCTTTTCGTCAGGAGCCGTGGAAGGGTGCCAGAGCTGGCCCGTCAACTCACGGTCCGCGGCGTGCAAGAAACGGTCGCGCTGGCCTTCGTCTTGGCAGATGAACATGACGTACGGCCGATCGCCGTCCGCGAAGCTCGTGTGCTGCCACCACCGGCACAGGAAGGTGTCGTAGCGCCGGAACTTCTCGTAGTTCTTGTCGACGCGCCGCGTTCGGTCGTATTCGATGAAGAACACGCGGCTGCCGTCGCCGTCGGGTCGCGCCACCTCGACCACCGCGTCGGGACGCACGAGTCGGGCGCGCGGATCGCGGAGCCGCTCCGCGGACCAGTAGTCGCCCAGGCTCAGCACTCCCTGCCGGGCCCGTGCCTCGGGCGGCGGCTCGATGTGTGTCTCTCCCTCCCACGAGAGGAAGTCGGGTCCCGCGGCGCGGCGGTAGGCCAACACCCAGGCGTTCAGCTGCAGATCGTGGAGCACGTGGCCGTAGTCGTAGACCTCGCGGGCCACGAACCGCTCCCGCGGACCCAGCAGCGCGGCGCGCTGCAGCAGCCGGTGGCCCTCCAAGCCGAGCTGGTACGTCCAGGGAAACGAGCCGCGGCGGGAGATCGGCCGGAAGCGGTCCAGGTAGCCGGCGCGGAAGAGCTTCAACAGTCGCCGGTCGGCCGCTTGCACGGAGCTCTCCGGCCACCACAGCTCGCGCAGCTGTGGCGCCGTCAGGAACTTGTACCGTCGGACGTCTCGGACGATCGCTACGTCTCGGGGCTGGACCGTGCAGGGCACCAGCCGGTCGCGCCGACCCCGCTGAATCACCGCTCCGTCATACCGGTGGACCGCCTCATAACTGGCCAGAAAGCGAGGCTCAGTGCAGCGCATAATGCAGCGCACCCCTTCCCGAAGCCCCGCAAACCCGCTCACAGAGCGGAATTCCGTCCCCGCCAGCCTCCGTCTCGAAAAACCGTTGTGGGCCGTTCGGTCCATCGAGGGTTCGAGTCCCTCCCCGTCCGCTTTACCAGACCGTAGTCCCGCTTGGCGAGCCGGATCTTCGCCGATATGGATGTCGCACGGGCACGCAATCGGCGCTGTTCCGAGCAAACGCGAGCGAACGAACGCTCCGTGGTGCGACCTCGGTTGGCCCACGTTGACTCGGAGCGACAGGGTCACCGTTACGCGTCGAGCAGCGATCGCTGGGAAGCGCCGCGGCGTGGCTCGGGTTCGACGCGGACGCGTCCGTCGTAGACGGAGTCGTCGAGGAAGGCGCGCATGAGCTTGTCGTGGGCGCGGTATCGCAGCGCCTGGGCTTCGAGGCGCACGGCGGCCGCGTACTCGACGGGGTCGCTGGGGGGTTCCTCGGCGAGGCGGCGCGCGAGGATCTCCTCGGCGGCCCACGCGTAGACGGTGTTGGCGGCGACCTCGACCTCGAGCATGCGGTAGGGCAGGTACTCGCGCACGCGCGCCTTGGACAGCCCCGCGCGGCGCGCCGCCTTCTCGAGCGCCTTGAACTCGCGTCGGCCCTCGTAGACGGTGACGACGCCTGCCTCCGGGTCGAAGTGCGCCTCGACGTCGGCGTCCTCGTCCTTGCGCGCGATCTCGCGCACCCAGCCGCTCCCGTGGTGGCGCACGACCAGCACGACGAGCTCGGCGGTCTGGCCGGCCGCTTCGGCGAGCGCGCTCAGGCGCGCTTCGGGCTCAGCGCTGACGCGGCAGCGCAGGTTGGCGTCGACGCGCGACCAGCCGCTGCGGTTCGGCTCCGGGACCGCCGCGGTCCACAGGTTGATGCCCAGACCCCGGTCGACCGCCACCTGGACCGGCGTTCCCGGGCGGCACGCGGGCGGGGGCGACCAGCAGCGAGACCCCGCGC
>JBOGXT010000561.1:0-4533 GCA_050694635.1 Thermoleophilaceae bacterium | reverse complement strand
ACCTTCAGCCGCGCGTGCGCCCGGGCGGCGCGGCCCAGCTCGACCGCGTCGCGGACCACCTGCATGCGCCACTCCAGCTCGGGGTCGCGCTCGCCCGGCTCGGGAAAGTCGCACAGGTGGACGGACGGCTCGCCGCCGTCGAGGTTCTCGTAGATCTCGTCGGCCACGAACGGGGTGAGCGGGGCCAGCAGCTTGGCCGCGGTGAGCAGGCATTCGCGCAGGGTCGCGAAGGCAGTCGGGTCGCCGTCCCAGAAGCGCCGCCGCGAGAGGCGGACGTACCAGTTCGAGAGGTCGTCCACGAACTCGGCGATCGCACGGCCGGCGAAGGTCGTGTCGTAGGCGTCCATGCGCTCGACGACGCGCTCGACCGTCCCGGCCAGGCGCGAGCGGATCCAGCGGTCGAGGTCGGTGGTCGGCGCCTCGCCCTCGGGCTTGTTCACGTTCGCGTACAGGACGTAGAACGAGTACGTGTTCCAGAGCGGCTTGAGAAACTGGCGCACCGACTCGCCGACCGTCTCGAGCGAGAAGCGGTAGCCGTCCCAGGGCTGCTTCGAGGTGCAGTAGTACCAGCGGAAGGCGTCCGCCCCGTGCGTGTCGATCACGTCCCACGGCACCACGACGTTGCCCTTCGACTTGGACATCTTCTGGCCGTCGGGGTCGAGGATCAGGCCGAGGCAGAGGCAGGTCTCGTACGACGTGCGCCCGAACAGCAGCACCGACACGGCCAGCAGCGAGTAGAACCAGCCGCGCGTCTGGTCGAGCGCCTCGCAGACGTAGTTGGCCGGGAAGCGGCGCTCGAACTCCTCCTGGTTCTCGAACGGCGCGTGCCACTGGGCGAAAGGCATGCAGCCGGAGTCCCACCAGACGTCGATCAGGTCTGGCACGCGGCGGAAGGTCTTGCCGTCGCGCTCGAAGACGATCTCGTCCACGAACGGCCGGTGGAGGTCGTCCGGAATCTCCGCGCCGAGCGCGCGCAGCTCGTCGGTCGAGCCCACGCAGACGACCTCGCCGTCGTCCGCGCGCCAGATCGGCAGCGGCGTGCCCCAGTAGCGCTCGCGCGACAGCGCCCAGTCGACGTTGTTCTCGAGCCACTTCCCGAAGCGCCCGTGCTTGATGTGCTCGGGGTGCCAGTCGATCGTCTCGTTGGCGGCGAGCAGCTCGTCCTTGACCTCGGTCGTGCGCACGTACCAGCCGGTCTTGGCGTAGTAGATGAGCGGCGTGTCGCAGCGCCAGCAGTGCGGGTAGGCGTGGGTGTACTCGCCGGCGCGGAACAGGCGCCCCGAGTCGCGCAGGGCGTCCACGATCAGCGGGTCGGCGGCTCTCACGTTCATGCCGGAGAAAGGACCGGTCCGCTCGTCGAACGTGCCGTCGGGCCGCACCGGGTTGTGGATCGTCACCCCGTTCTCGCTCGCCAGGCGAAAGTCGTCCTCGCCGAACGCCGCGCCGGTGTGCACGACACCGGTGCCGTCCTCGATCGACACGAAGTCGCCGGGGAGCACCGTGTGTCCCCGGGGGCCGTAGTCGGTCAGGTACGGGAAGGGCGCCTCGTAGCGCAGGCCGAGCAGAGCGGAGCCGGGCATCCGCTCCTCGATCTCGGCCGCGTCGCCGAGGACCCGCTCCACGAGCGCCTCCGCGAGGATGAGGCGGTCGCCATCGAGGCGTGCGCGCACGTACGTGACGTCCGGGTCCACCGCGATCGCGGCGTGCGGCACGAGCGTCCATGGCATCGTGGTCCAGGCCAGCAGCGAGACGTCGGGCTCGGCGAGCAGCGGGAACCTCACGTACACCGACGGGTCGACCACGTCCTTGTAGCCGAGCGCGACCTCGTGGCTCGACAGCGCGGTGCCGCAGCGCGGGCAGTAGGGGACGACCTTGTGGCCCTCGGTCAGGAGGCCCTTCTCCCAGACCTGCTTGAGCGACCACCAGACCGAGTCGATGTAGTCGTTGTCGAGCGTGAAGTAGGCGTCGCCGGTGTCGATCCAGAAGCCGATCCGCTCGGTCAGCTCGTTCCACTCGTCGATGTAGCGCAGCACCGACTCGCGGCACTTGGCGTTGAACTCCGCCACCCCGTAGCGCTCGATGTCGTCCTTGGACTTGAAGCCGAGCTGCTTCTCGATCTCGAGCTCGACCGGCAGCCCGTGGCAGTCCCAGCCGGCCTTGCGCTGCACGAGATGCCCGCGCATCGTCTTGTAGCGCGGGAACACGTCCTTGAAGACGCGCGAGAGGACGTGGTGCGAGCCGGGCCGCCCGTTGGCGGTGGGCGGGCCCTCGTAGAAGACGAACGGCGGGGCGCCCTCGCGCCGGCGAATCGACTCGTGGAACACGTCGCGCTCGCGCCAGCGCTCGAGCACCTTCTGCTCGAGGGCAGGGAACGACTGCGCCGAGTCGACGGGGGCGTAGCGTGCCACGGCTTCGATTCTAGGGTTGGACGTGATACACATTTGCGGCGAATCGCCGAATCGTCGCCGGCATCCGGCCGGGGATGAACGGGGGACCCACGTAGTACGGGGCGAACCGGCCGCGAGCCGGCGCGCAAATTCTTTCCTGCGCGAGCCCGACAGCTAACCCCGTAGGCCGTTGGAAAGAGAGGCCCCGTGTGCGCCGTACCCCCGCACTCCTGGCCTGCGCCTGCGCGGCCGGTGCCCTGTTCCTGCCCTCGTCCGCTGCCGCCTCCGGCGCCGAGCGGGAGGCGATCGAGACCGTCAACGACCTGAGGCGCGCCAACGGCGTGCCCGCGCTGGGCGTGTCGGAGAGCCTGAACCGCTCCGCCGGAAGCTACGCCCGGCGGATGCTTCGGCTCGACTTCTTCGGCCACGGACCGAGCATCGACATCGCGGGCGGCTTCCGCTCGGCCGGGGAGACGCTCGCGTATCACTCGGGCTGGCACGCCCAGCCGGGGCGGACGGTGTCGCGCTGGATGGCCTCACCGGGACACCGCGCGGTGCTCCTCTCGCCCGGCTTTCGCTGGGTGGGCATCGGGCTGGCGCGCGGACGGCTCGGGTCGAGCGTGGTGACGACGTGGGTCGCCCACGTGGGCTCGCGTTGAGCCGATCCGACGTGAGAGAGCCGCCCTCCTTCGCGGGAGGGCGGCTCCCTCGCCACACCTAGGGCTGCTTCGGGACGCAGACCGCGTAGACGCGGAGAACGCGGTTCACGCCGCTCAGGTTGCGGCCGGCGCCGCGCCAGCCGGTGGCGCCGTCGGCGGCCGGGATCGCCGGCTCGGGCATCGACGCCGTGACCGGCGCCTCGAGCTGCGTCGGGCTGTTCGTGCCCGGCAGCAGCCAGGCCGCGCCGCCGCCGATCGCCTTCTCGTTCGCCGCGCAGGTGGCGACGCGCTCGGCGCCGAACTGCACCGCGGGCGACTGCGAGATGACCATGCGCACGCGCGAGGCCATCAGACCCTGGAGCGTGGCCTCGTTCACGTCCGCGCCGGTCAGCGAGTCGTCGGTCACGTCCTCGCCCGTGAGCGAGCCGTTCTGCACGTCGGCGCCGGTCAGCGACGCGTCCTGCACCTTCGGACCACGCACCGAGTCGGCGGCGAGGTCGTTGGTCTTCACGTGCCCGTTCACGATGTGCTTCGACTTGACGGAATTCGGCGCGATCGCCGTGACCGCCACGGCCGTCCCGCTCATCGCCACCACGAGCGCGATGATCGCCAGCACGAAGGCCGGGGTGGGCTGGAACCTGCGAATGGTCGTCATTGCTCTCCTCCTGGATTCGTTGACACGACCGAGGTCAAGATCGCCTCGGACGGCCCTCCGGTCAGGAGGCCCTAGGGGTGGTGTGGACCACCCCGCCGCTCAGGCGGCGAGCTTGCGGCAGAGCTCCGCGAGACTGCGCTTCTCGCCCTCGTCGAGCGCGCCGAAGGCGCGCGTGACGCGGTCCGCGTGGCCCGGGAAGAGGCGCTCGACCAGGTCGCGGCCGGGCGCGGTGAGGTCAACCACGACGATGCGGCGGTCCTGGGGCGGGCGGCGGCGCAGCACCAGGCCGCGCGCCTCGAGCGTGGCCGTGACCTCGGTCGCGTTGGGCTTCGACCAACCCAGGCGCCGCCGCAGCGTCTTCAGCTCGAGCGCGCCGCCGGCGGTCGTCAGGACGACGAGCGCCGAGAAGCCGGCCGCCGAGACCCCCTCCCGCTCGAGCTCCACCGCGAGCCTGCGGCGCACGGCCGACTCCGCACGCAGCAGCGCCTGCAGCGCACGATGGGCGAGCGGATCGCCGAGCTCCAGCGACATGCCGGCGCCACTGTAGGCGCGCGCCCGGACGGGAGGGCGCGCGCAGCCCGCCCGCACCCGGCGCTAACCAGCCCGGCGGTTGCGTGCGACCGTGACCCGCGGGCCGGCCGCTTCCTCGTCGGTGTCAGGCACCACAACGACCTGCTCCAGGCGCCCGCTGTCCACGTAGCCCTTGAGCCGGTCGACCGCCTCGATCGGCGCCCCGCCCAGGGAGGGGATCCCGTGATCGCCGGTGACCGGCATGGCCTCGCGGTACTCGAACACCGGGGCGGCCGAGCCGACCTGGCGCACCGTGTACACG
>JBOGXT010000560.1:0-1599 GCA_050694635.1 Thermoleophilaceae bacterium | reverse complement strand
CGTAGGCGCCGCGCGCGCCCGCTGACAGCGTGCTCGGCGTTTCCGGCAGCATCGGCACCGAGTAAACGAGCCGGCGCCTGTAGGCCGACCGGCTCCAGCCGTCCACCCACCAGACCGGCGCCGCGATCTTCTCCCAGCTCTCGCGCGCCAGGAAGTCCAGCACGCGGTGCGCGGGGCGCCCCAGCCAGGCCTCCCATCCGGCCACCGCGCCGGTGTTACCGCCCCGCGGAAGACGCCGACGGTCTCCGCCGCAGAGCCGGCACGCGCCGGACCCGCCGCCAGCAGGGCGGCAACGCATGCGGCGAGGAGCACAGGGCGGAGACGGGGGCGGAGCATTGCTCGAAGTCTGATATCGGACGCAGGCGCGCCGAACGTGCGCAAATGCGCAAGTTTTTCGCCAAACTGACGTTGAAGCCTGTGGGGTACGTGAATTGAACGGGCGGGTAACAGGAGGTTTACCGCCTTCGAAGGTGACGGGCGCACTGCTGGAGCGCGACGCAGAGCTGCGAACCTTCGAGGAGGTGCTGGGGAAGGCCCGGGCGGGCCAGGGCGGCATCGTCCTCGTCGAGGCGGCGAGCGGGCTCGGCAAGTCCCGCCTTCTGGGCGAGGCCGCGACGATCGCCGCGGGTGAGCGGATGCGGGTGCTGGCCGCCAGCGGCCGGGACCTCGAGCGCGACCTGCCCTTCGGCGTGGTCCTGCAGCTGTTCGAGAGGGTGATCGGCGGCTTCGGCGACACGCAGCGACAGCGCGTCTTCTCGGGCTCGGCGGGACTGGCGGCGCCGCTCGTGCTCGGAGGCGTCCCCGCGCCGGAGGGCCTGCCGGCGTCGCTCCACGGCCTCTACTGGCTGAGCGCCAACCTCGCCGAGGTGCGGCCGCTCCTGCTTCGCGTCGACGACGTCCACTGGTGCGACCAGCCGACGCTGCGCTTCCTCCTCTACCTGGCCCAGCGGATCGAAGAGCTGCCGATCGCGATCGTACTCGCCGCGACCGAGGGGCCCGGACCGGGGCCGGATCCGCTGCTTGAGGAGCTTCGCGCACACGCGGCCACGACCATCCTGCGCCCGCAGCCGCTGAGCCCGGAGGCCGTGAGCGCGCAGCTGCGCGACTCCATCCTCCCGAACGCCGAGGCCGGGTTCACGGCGGTCTGCCACGAGGTGACCGGAGGCAACCCGCTGCTGCTCGGCGAGCTGGCCGTGGAGCTCGCGATGCGAGGGGTCGAGCCCGAGGAGGGCAACGCCGACGTCGTGCGCGAGCTCGCGCCGGAATCGGTCGCGGCCGGCGTGCTGGTCCGCCTGCGCCGGCTGGGGGAGGGAGCTCCCGAGCTGGCCCGCGCCGTCGCGGTGCTCGGGGACGGGGGCGAGCTGCGTCACGCCGGCGAGCTGGCCGGCCTGCCCGCGGAGCGGGCGGTCGAGCTGGCCGACCTCCTCATGGGGGCGGGCATGCTGTGGCGTGAGCCGCGCCTGTCGTTCGTGCACCCGCTGGTGCGGCTTGCGATCTACGCCGACCGCCCGGCGCTCGAGCGCGCCGAGGCGCACCGCCGCGCGGCCGGGATGTTGATGGCGGAGGGCGCCCCCGTGGAGCGCCTGATGCCGCACCTGC
>JBOGXT010000559.1:0-2631 GCA_050694635.1 Thermoleophilaceae bacterium | reverse complement strand
GTCCGGTGGCGACGCCTCATCGGCTATGCCGGCGCGCGGCGCTCCCGCGGACCGGCGCCTGCGCTCCAGCGCGAGCGCGGCGACCCCCAGCGCGAGGAGCGCCCCGAGACCGAGCGCGAAGTCCGTTGTGTGCTGCGAGAAGAACGCGCTCAGGCTGCTCGAGAGACTGGCGCTGAAGCGGATCAGCGGCGAGTCCGGGACGGTGGCGCCGCCGAGGACCGGCAGCCAGTAGAGGATCAGGTAGGCGCCCGAGGCGGCGAGCAGCGCGCCGGCGAGGCGGTTGACCACGGGAACGAGCTTTCGCACCGCGCGCGCCAGCGCACCCTTGGCGAGCGCCGCCGAGAGCGAGAGGGCGATCAGCACGGTCGCGCTTCCGGCCGCGTAGGCGGCGAAGACGGCGACGAAGCGGAGCGGATCGGCCGCGGCCAGCGCTTGGCCAACCACGGCGAGGAAGACGGCGAGCGTGCAGGAAAGCGAGGCGAGGGCGTAGGTGATTCCGAAGGCGGCGACACGGCGGTAGCCGCCGGTGGCGGCCGACCCGACCCGGACTCGGCTCGCCGCCACGAGCGCCACACGGCGACCTGCGACGATCGCGAAACCGAGTACCACCAGTGCCGCGCCGATGGCCGCGGCGAGCCACGGGACGATGTCGATGAACGAGCGGAGCCCGGCGGAGACGATCAGGCCCGCCATCACGAAGACCGCCCCGAACGAGGCGCTCAGCACGGCGCCGACGAGGAACCCTTGGGCGGCGCGCGCGAGCAGCGATCGCTCGGCCGCGCCGTCCTCGCTCGAGCCGAGGTAGAGCCCGAGGAAGCTCGGCAGCAGCGCGAGGCCGCAGGGGTTGACCGTGGCCAGGAGCCCCGCGCCGAAGGCCAGCGCGATCGGCGCATTCACGAGACGCCGGCCTTCCGGAACGCCGATTCCAGCTGGTCCTTGCCGGGTTCGATGAGCTCGCTGACGATGCGGCCGTCGGCGTCGTAGACGATCGTCGTCCCGAGCGCCCGGACCGCGAAGAGATTCGCCAGCGTGCCGCTCCGGTCGATGGCGAATGGGTAGGGCGGATTGCCCATCGACTCCCGGCGAGCCCTTACCTGCTCGGGCGGGTCGGTTGGATCGATGCCGATCCAGACCGCGTCCAGCCGATCCCCGTACCGGGCCTTGAGCTCGCCCAGCGCCTGGGCCGAGGGGATGCAGGACAGGCAGCTGCTGACGGTCAGGAACAGCGCGCCCGGGCGCCCACGAGGGAGGTCGAGGCGTCGCTCCTCGAGCGTCGTCAGCGCGAGCGGTGCGACGCGCCCGCGGCCGGCAGACGCATCGCCGCCGCCGCCCGGGCCGGTATCGGAGCCCCCGAGGGAGACCACGAGCGCGGCAACAGCCACCGCGGCCACCGCGGCCACGAGGAATAGACGCAGTCGCCCGCCCATCACAGCCTCGCCCGCGACCGGGCCCACCAAGACGCCCGGTTGTCCTGCGGCTCGTGCGCCCGGGGCGGGGTTTCACAGACCCGGCGCCGCCGCGTACGCGCGACAGCCAGGCCGACCAGCACAACCGCCGCGAGGATGCCCCCTCCCACTCCAAGGACGGTGCCGATGGCGACGCTCCCAGCCACCGCGGCCAGCACGGGCAGTGCCGCGCAGCAGACAACGGCGAACGCGGCGATCCCGAGGGCGGCGAGGCCGCCCTGCTTTGCCGAGTCCTTCGACGGCTCGTGCGGCGCCATTAGGCGTCTCCGTCGATCCTGCGGCACGCCGCGACGTGCTCGGCGTTGTCCTGAAGCAGGCTGCGGGCGAGCTCGATCATCTCGAGCACCCGCGGGTCGGCGACGCGGTAGTGGACGGTGCGGTGCTCGCGACGGCTGTCGACGAAGCCGCACCAGCGCAGGCAGGCGAGGTGGTTGGAAACCTTGGGCTGCGGTTCCCCGAGCAGCTCGACGAGCTCGCCGACGGAGCGCTCGCCGCTGCCGAGCGCCTCCAGGATCCGCATCCGGGTGGCGTCACCGAGGCCGCGGAAGTACTTGGCCACGATGTCCGACTCGAGCGGCTGCTCAGGGAGCCGGAACGGTGCCTCTGCGGTTGCGTTCATCTCACCTCGCTTCCGATCGTCAGGCCGCGCAGCAGGAGAGCTTGGCCACGTCGCGGGCGAACGTTTGGGCGGCGAGCTTGAGTCCCTCCGCCATGGTCAGGTAGGGCGCCCACGTCGAGGCGAGCTCCTCGACTGTCATGCCCCGCTCGATCGCGAGCACGGCAGCCTGGATCACCTCTCCGGCCGCGTCCGCGACGACGCTGGCCCCGAGCAGGCGGCCGCTGCCGGCCTCGGCGACGAGCTTGACGAGGCCGCGCGTGTCGCCGTTCACGAGCGCGCGCGGGACGGCATGAAGCGGCAGCACGCGGCTCTGCACCTCGAAGCCCGCCTCGAGCGCCTGCGCCTCGGTTAGGCCGGCGCTTGCGATCGTCGGCTTGGTGAAGATGATCCGTGGAAGCGCCGCGAAGTCGAGCCGCTCTCCGCCGGCGCCGAGCGCGTTCGCCGCCGCGACCGCGCCGCCGGCGGCGGCGACGTAGACGAACTGCGGCTGGCTCGTGACGTCGCCGGCGGCCCAGATCGACGGCACGCTGGTGCGCTGCTGCTCGT
>JBOGXT010000558.1:0-2013 GCA_050694635.1 Thermoleophilaceae bacterium | reverse complement strand
TCCACGAGCACCGCCCCCGCCTCGATCAGCCGCTGGCCCGCCGCACGCGAGGGCGCGGCGCCGCGCGCCACCAGGAAGGCGTCCAGCCGCAGCCCCGCGTCCTCGGGCGCGGCCTCTAGCCGGAGCGGGACCGTCGCTCCCTCCCCTCCACCACGTAGAGCAGCGCCAACACCCCGATCACGATGCAGCTGTCGGCGACGTTGAAGGCGGGCCACGCCACCGGGTCGATGAAGTCGATCACCGCCCCGATGCGGGCGCGGTCGGCCAGGTTCCCGAGCGCGCCGCCGAGCAGCAGGCCAACCGGGAGCCAGAGCCAGGGCCGCTCGCGGTGGAACGCGAAGTAGGCGAGCAGCAGGGCCAGCGACAGCGCGATCAGGATCGCGACCACCAACCCGCCGCCCTCCAACGCGCCGAAGGCCACGCCGGTGTTGCGGGCGTTGGTGAGCTCGAGCCCGAAGAAGACGTCCACGTGCTCGCCGCGCTCGATGCCTGAGATCGCCAGCTGCTTCGTGGCCTGGTCCACCACGACGACGATGCCCGCGGTGGCGAGCGCCGCGGCGGGGCCGGTGGTCTTCACTACCCGCGGATGATGCCCGTCACGATGCTGCTCACGATGATCAGCACGAAGGTGGCGACGATCGGGCTGAGGTCGAGCGCCCCCGGACCCAGCCGCACCGGCGGCAGGATGCGGCGGAAGAGGTTCAGATACGGATCGGTCACGTCCGTGACGAACTTCAAGAACCCGGCCAGCCAGCGGTTGTAGGGGATCCGCGGGATCCAGCTCATGATGATCCTGACGAAGATCAGCACCAGGTAGACGAGGGTCAGCGTGTTGACGTAGTCGGCGACGTCGCCGCGCGTGATGGCGAGCCAGAGGCTCATCGCCGGGTCCCCTCCACGACGGCGTCCACCGCGGCACGGCAGACCTCCGGCAGTCCCTCTTGCGCGAGGCGGATCAGGCCGCGTTCGGTGGCGCCGCCCGGCGTGGCTACGCGCCGCTTGAGCGCGTCCGCGTCCCAGTCGTTCGCCGCGAGGTACGCGGCCGTGCCGCCCATCGTCTCGACCACCATCCGCATCGCATCGCGCGGCTCGAGCCCGTGGGTGGCCCCGGCGTCGGCGAACGACTCGGCGACGAGGGCCATGAACGCCGGTCCGCAGCTCATCAGCGCCATAGCCGGCTCGATCAGGGGCTCGCTGTCGAGCGGGATGATCGCGCCGGCCCGGCCGAATAGGTCCAGGATCTCGTGCTCCGGTCCCTCGCTCGCGAGCGATCCCGGCACGTAGCAGAGCACCCCCCGCCGCACCTCGGCGGGGATGTTCGGGATGAACCTGTAGACCGGGATCCCGGGATAGGCGTCCTCGATCTGCGCCGTGCTTGTGGCGGCGAGGATGGAGGCGATCACGCGGGCGCGGCCAGAGAGGCCGGCCGCGACCTCCGCCAGCTGCGGCGGCTTGTGGCACAGGACCACGACATCGGCCCGATCGGCCAGCTCCGCCGCGCTGCCGACGGCCTCGCCGCGGAGCTCGCCGGCGAGCGACTCGGCCTTGGCGGTGTCGATGTCGTGGACGAGCGCTGGCTCGCCGATGCCGCGTGCGAGCGCGGACGCCATGTTCCCTGCCCCGATAAGTCCTAGCTTCACTGGCCGGGAAGCCTATCCGGGGACTCCGTCAGGACTGGTTGAAGAAGCCCTTCTCGATGAGGCGGGCCCGCTCCTCCGCCGACACCTCGACGTTGCGGGGGGTCAGCAGGAAGACCTTGTCGGCGATCCGCTGCATGCCGCCGTCGAGCGCGTAGGTAAGGCCGGAGGCGAAGTCGATGAGGCGCTTGGACAGGTCGTTGTCGGTGCCCTGGAGGTTCAGGATCACCGGGATCGCGTCCTTGAACTGGTCCGCGATCTGCTGCGCGTCGTTGAAGCTCTTGGGGATCACCAGGTGGACCTGGATTTCCCCACCGCGGGCCGAGCCGCCGTTGCCGCCGACGGGCCGCAGGACTCGGGTATCACGGCCGCGCGG
>JBOGXT010000557.1:0-1868 GCA_050694635.1 Thermoleophilaceae bacterium | reverse complement strand
CGACTCGCAGGGGCGGCGGGTGGTCGAGCCCAAGGCAGAGACGAAGCGGCGGCTGGGGCGCTCGCCCGACCGGGCCGATGCGGTGCTGATGGCCTTCGCTGAGGGGCGCACGCCGGAGGGGCCCGGGCCGCTTCGGGAGGACTCGCTCGCCGAGGGCGTCCGCGCCGTCCTGACCGACGCGCGGCGGGGCCGGCCGCTGCGGCGCGGGATGAGCCTGTGAGCCGCCGACGCGCTCTCCGCCTCTCTGCGCTCGAAACCGGCCTAGCCGGGCTACGGGTCGCGCGGCCGGGATCGTCGCGGGAAACAGGTGTTGCAACGGCGGGGCGAGGCCTTCCTGCAGGGGGTCTTGCGTGAGGCTCGCGTGTCGGCTGCGCGAGCTGCGGGAGGCCCGTGAGCTCAGCCTCGCCGACGTGAAGGCCGCGCTGCCGGCGGGGGTGAAGGCGAGCCGGGGGGATCTCTCGCGGATCGAGCGGGGGATGATGCTGCCGCCGCAGAAGTGGGTGTCGGCCCTGGAGGCGGCTTACGGGGCGCCGTCGTCGAGCTGGTATCCCTCGCCGGAGGGAGCGGTGGCCGGGGTCGTCATCCTGCGAGAGGCGGTCGAGCCGGACGAGGCGGCGTGAGAGGGCCGCTCGACCGCTTCCCGGTCAGCCAGAGGCGGAACTACGTACGGGGTATGCATAT
Organism: Thermoleophilaceae bacterium; assembly: GCA_050694635.1. Classification (GTDB taxonomy): domain Bacteria; phylum Actinomycetota; class Thermoleophilia; order Solirubrobacterales; family Thermoleophilaceae; genus JACVRW01. Next base: position 1,187 of record JBOGXT010000557.1, on the reverse strand, counting down.
CCCGTACGCGGCTCGTCGAGGCTCCCTCTGCAAGTGGTGCTGGCAGACGGAGCGGGACGAGGCGGCGGCGTGAGAGAGCCGCGCAGGTGGAGCTGCTGCGCAGCTGAGGTCGCCAAGCGGCACGCGCGCAGCGTGCTCCGAGAATCGTCCCCCGAGGAGATCGCCGAGACGTACCTCGCCGAGCCTGAGATCCAGGAGAAGGTCCGAGGGTGGGAGCGCGGTTTACTTGCGGAGCAGGCGGTGCGCTGTGTCTCGGCTGATCCCTGCGGCGCGCGCCATGCCGGCCACGTCGGCCCCGCCCTTCCGGCCCTGGGTGAGAAGCTTCTGGAGCTCGCTCCGAGCCGCCGAGAGGTCGGCGTACGCCTTCTCGCGCCGCTTGCGGTTGGCGCGCAGCTTCGCTTCGAGATCGGGTGGAGGGGCCACGTCGGCCAGTCTGACACGGCTGCCGGAAGGTGTAAGTCGATCTTGCACTTTGTCCGCCATTCGGTGTAGAGTGTACGAGCATCTTACACCTAGCGAGAGGAGCACCATGCCAGCCCTGTCCGAACTCGAGGTCGTCCGCATGACCGACGAGGAACTCGTCCGCGATCTGTTCGCCACGGTCCGCAACGTCGACGACGCTGAGATCATGGATCGCTTGTACTGGCTCATCGGCGAGGCGCTCGAGCGCTGGGCCCCCGACCTGGAGCGGCGCGACCACATGCTCGCCCAGTTCGAGGAGGTCCGAGACTTCGAGAGCAGCAAGACGGAAGAGGATGCCGAGGCCGAGATCGAGGCGCACGAGAAGGAGCTCGCCCGGCGGGCGGAGCTGCGCTCGAAGTTCCGCCGCATCTACGACCCGAGGGGTGACGAGGATGCCTGAGGCAACGACTGCCGAGCAGGCTCGCGAGCGGCTGGAGCGCCTCCAAGCGGAGGTCGCACAGCTCGAGCAGGAGAGGCTCGAGGAGGCGCCGCCCGTCATCCGGGCGCTCGTCCGCCTGGGCGAGCTCGACGAGCGAGAGGAGGACCACGATGGCTAGGACGCCGACTGGGATCGAGGTTCGGCACGGTCGTGGTTGCCCCGCGGGCACGGATCCGGGTGCGCGCTGCCGCTGCCAGCCGGCCTACCGGGCCGCCGTCTGGAGCCCCCGGGACGGCAAGCGGATCCGGCGCACGTTCCCGACGCTGGCCGCCGCCCGCGCCTGGCG
>JBOGXT010000556.1:0-5809 GCA_050694635.1 Thermoleophilaceae bacterium | reverse complement strand
CGCGCCTCGAGCCGGTCGACGATGCCCGTCACGTTCGAGGCGTCGCAGAAGAGCTTGCCGGCGAGCGAGCTCATCGGCACCTCCACGCCCGGCTCGATCAGGCGCAGGGCATGCAGCTGCATCGGCGCCAGCCCGAGCTCCTGCGCCAGGGCCATGAAGCGCGGCTTGTTCGCCTGCATGAGCCGCCAGAGGAGCTCCCACGCCTCTACGGCCGGATCGGTGTCCTGTCCCATGGTGGAGGGCTATGATAATCGAACCGGTGGATAGTTGACAACCTCAACTAAGATGCTAGGCTCGACGGCCATGAATGGAGCCGCGATCGAAGCAACGGACCTCGTCCGAGAGTTCAAGAAGGGCCCTCGCGCCGTGGACGGAATCGACCTGCGCGTCGAGCCGGGCGAGGTGTACGGCTTCCTCGGCCCCAACGGCGCGGGCAAGTCCACCACCGTGCACATGCTCACCACGCTGCTGCCGCCCACGTCGGGCAGCGCGCGCGTGGCGGGCCACGACGTGGTCGGCGAGGGAGCCCAGGTGCGCGCCGCGATCGGCGCCGCTCTCCAGGACGCTGCCCTCGACCCCTTCCTGACCGGCCGCGAGCACATGAAGCTCCAGACCGCGCTGCACGGCATGCGCGGGGCCGAAGCCCGCGAGCGATCACAGGAGCTCCTCGCGCGCGTTGGCCTCACCCAGGCGGCGGACCGGCGGGTGGGCGGATACTCCGGCGGCATGAAGCGCCGGCTCGACCTGGCCCTGGCGCTCGTGCACCGGCCCCGGATCCTCTTCCTCGACGAGCCCACCACGGGCCTCGACCCCCAGAGCCGCAGCGCGCTCTGGGACGAGGTCGCAAGCCTGGCCGGGGACCGCGGCGTGACGGTCTTCCTCACTACGCAGTACCTGGAGGAGGCAGACGTGCTCGCCGACCGCGTGGGGATCATCCACAAGGGGCGGATAGTGGCCGAGGGCACCCCGGAGGCGCTGAAGGCCGAGATCGGCCGCCCCAGCGTGGAGGCGATCCCCGCGGAGCGCGAGGACCTGCCGCGCATGAAGGCGGTGCTCGCCCACTTCGGGGAGTTCGTGACCGGCTCGCCCAAGGGCGCCTCCGTGCGCCTCTCGGGGGGCGACGCCCAGCTGGCCGAGGTGGTGCGCGCGCTCGACGCCGAGGACATCCACGTGCAGCACCTCCAGCTGCACGCACCCACGCTCGACGACGTCTTCCTGTCCAAGACCGGCCGCTCCCTGGAGGGACAGGCCGAGGAGGAGCCGGCCGACGAGGACGAGGAGCCCGAGCCGGCCGAGGCCGTCGCGGCGTGACCGAGGCCGTCCGCTCCGCCGTTCGTTCCGGGCTGCCGCGGCAGGTCGGAATGCTCGCGCGCCGCTCGGTGGTGCGAACGCTGCGCCAGCCGCTGATGGTCGTGCCGTCGCTGGTCTTCCCGCTGATGCTCCTGTCGATCAACTCCAGCGGGCTCGACTCGACCACGCAGCTGCCGGGCTTCCCGACCGACCACTACTTCGAGTTCGCGCTGGCGATCGCGTTCGTCCAGGGCGCGCTGTTCTCGGCCAACAGCGCCGGCACGAACGTGGCGAACGACATCGAGAGCGGCTTCCTCAACCGCCTCTCGCTGACGCCGCTGCGCCGTATCGCCCTGATGATGGGCCAGCTCGCCGGCATCCTGGCGCTCGGCCTGATCCAGGCAGTGACCTTCCTCCTGGTCGGGGTGGCGTTCGGCGCGGGAATCGAGGCTGGGGTCGCCGGCGCGCTCGTGATCGTCGCGCTGTCGCTGACGATCTCGCTCGCCTTCGGCTGCATCGGCGCGTTCGTCGCGCTGAGGAGCGGCTCGGGGGAGGCCGTGCAGGGAGTCTTCCCGCTGTTCTTCGCCGCGCTCTTCCTGTCGTCGATGGCGCTGCCGCGCGATCTGATCGAGATCGACTGGTTCCAGACGGTGGCTACCTACAACCCGGTGTCGTACATGCTCGAGGGCATCCGCTCGCTCGTGATCACGGGCTGGGACGGCGAGGCGCTCGCGCTTGGCTTCGCCTGCGCCGGCGGCGTCGCGCTGATAGCCCTGGCCGCGGCCTCGTCGGCGCTGCGCACTCGGATGGTGAGGACATGAGCCGCGGCGCAGGCCGCAAGCGCTCGGCTCGGCCGAGTGCACGCGGATCTTTCTGGACGGTGGCGGGCGCGGTCGGCTGGCGCAACGCGCACAACTTCTTCACCAACCCGGCGATGGTGATACCGGCGCTGATGTTCCCGCTGTTCTTCTTCACGGCCTTCGCGGGCGGCCTCTCGCGCGTGGACTCGGTCCCCGGCTTCGACTACGACGCCGGCTACACCACCTTCGTCTACGGGTTCGTGCTGCTCCAGGCCTCGGCCTTCGGGGGGATCTTCACGGGCTTCTCCGTGGCGCGTGACTTCGAGTCCGGCTTCTCGCGCCGGCTGATGTTGGCGGCGCCGCGGCGCGGCGGCATCGTGGCCGGCTACTGGCTCGCCGCGCTGGTGCGCGCCCTGTTCACGGTCTCGGTGATCACGGTCGTGGCGCTCGTCGCCGGGCTGGCGATCGACGGGAGCGCGATCGACCTCGTCGGGCTCTACACGCTGGCCGTGCTTGTGAACGCCGCGGCGATGCTGTTCGGCAGCGGGGTGGCGATGCGGCTGCGCACCATGCAGGCCGGCCCGGCCATGCAGACGCCCGCCTTCCTCGCCCTGTTCCTGGCCCCCGTGTGGGTGCCCTACGACCTGCTGACCGGCTGGGTGCAGGCGGCGGCCTCGGTGAACCCGGTCACGCTCGTGCTGGAGGCCGGCCGCGGCTTCCTGGCCGGCGACCCCACCGAGGTCCTCCCGGCCTTCGCGGTCGCGCTGCTGCTGGGAGCGGTCACGGTGCTGTGGGCGCGCGGCGGGCTGCGCAGCGCCGAGCGGGTGGCGTAGTCTCCGCGGCATGGACGACGACGTGCACGACGTCGTGGAGGGCGCCGGCTTCGCCGTCGCCAACCTTGACGCGCTCGGCGACGGACCGGGCTTTCGCAAGGTGCGCCGCGCGCTCGGCGTGACCGCCTTCGGCGTCAACGCGATCGAGATCCCGCCCGGGTACGAGACAGGGCGCCACTTCCACGACGAGCAGGAGGAGCTCTACTTCGTCCACCGCGGGCGCGTGGAGATGACCTTCGACGACGACACGACGCACGTGCTCGGCCCAGGCGGCATGGCCCGCGTTGACTGCTCGACGGTTCGCAAGGTCAAGAACGTCGGAGACGAGCCGGCGGTGTACCTGGTGGCCGGGGGCAAGGACGGCTACGTCGGCCGCGACGGCCGCTTGCCCGAGGGCGAGACCAGCCGCTTCGGGACCTCAGACCAGTAGCCTCGTTTGCTCCCCGTGCACGCGAGGATCGGCTGCTCGGGCTGGAACTACGATGACTGGCGCGGTCGGCTCTACCCCGAGGGGCTTGGCAGGTCGCGCTGGCTGGCGCGCTACGCCCAGGAATTCGACACGGTCGAGGTCAACTCGACCTTCTACCGTCTCGCCTCCCGCGACGCCGTGGCCCGCTGGGTCGAGCAGACGCCCGACGACTTCGTCTTCGCCGCCAAGGCGAGCCGCTACCTCACCCACGTGCGCCGCCTGCGCGAGATCGAGCAGGGGATCGGGCGCTACTACGAGCGCATCGAGCCGCTCCTGCGCTCGCCGAAGCTCGGTCCGATCGTGTGGCAGCTCCCCGCCAACTTCCACGCGGACACCGACCTGCTGGCCGGCGTGCTCGGTGCGCTTCCGGCCGGACGGCACTGCTTCGAGTTCAGGCACGAGAGCTGGTTCAGGCGGGAGGTCTACGACCTGCTCGGCGAGCACGGCGCCGCGCTCGCGATCGGCGACCATCCGAAGTGGCCCTTCCAGGCTCGCGAGCTGACCACCGACTGGACGCTCGTCCGCCTCCATCACGGCCACCGCGGGCGGCGCGGCAACTACTCGGAGTCCGAGCTCGAGGAGTGGGCCCGGCGGATCGCCCAGTGGCGCCGCCGGGCCGAGGTCCTCGTCTACTTCAACAACGACTGGGAGGGCTTCGCCGTCGAGAACGCGCGGTCGCTCAAGCGGCGGCTGCGGCCGTCTCCAGGCGGTTGAGCGCGCGCCGCAGCAGGCGCGAGACGTGCATCTGCGAGTAGCCGATCCGCTCCCCGATCTCACGCTGGGTGAGGTCGTGCATGAAGCGCAGCTCGAGCACCTGGCGCTCCACGTCGGGTAGCGCCTTCCAGGTGCTGGCGATCGCGTCGCGGCTCTCGACCAGCTCGTAGCTGGAGTCCACGCGGCCCATCATGTCCACGAGCGGCGCGGCCTCGTCGTCGTCGCGGGCGGTGGGGGCGTCGAGCGACGCGGCCTCGTAGCTGGCAGCGGCCTCCTGCGCCTCGAGGACCTCCTCGACCGTGCAGCCGAGCGCGGCGGCCACTTCGCGCACCTTCGGCGAGCGGCCGAGCGTCTTCGAGAGCACCTCGGTCTCGCGGCTGACCGCGAGGGTGCGCTCCTGAAGGTCGCGCGGCACGTGCAGTGCCCAACCCTTGTCGCGGAAGTGGCGCTTGAGCTCTCCGAGGATGGTCGGTGCGGCGTAGCTCGTGAACTTCGTTCCGCGCCCCGGCTCGAAGCGGTCGATGGCCTTGATCAGGCCGAGGCTCGCCACCTGGAGCAGGTCGTCGAACGGCTCGTCTGTGTACGTATAGCGAAGCGCGAGATCGCGGGCCAGCGGGAGGAAGCGCTCCACGAGCTCCTCCCGAGCGACGAGATCGCCCTCGTGGTGGTAGCGGGCGAGCAGCTGCCGCTCGGCTTCGCGCGCGTCGGCGCGATCGCACTCCGTACGGCGAGGGATGCGAGGGACACTCGCAGGGGCGACCGCGACTGCTGCAGTCATCTCTCCAGACCTCCGTCGGTTTTTGGCCTGACAGAGGTCCGCTGCGCGGCCGGTCCGACCAGGGCGACCGCACGTCGTCCCCCTTCGCGACACCTGGCACCGCTCGGGTGGCTACTGCTCCCCGAGCCGGTAATCCTGAGACAAGTCTGTCCATCTGCGGCCGGTTCTAAACCGGACGGGCCGATGCGGGACGAGGTCGACGACTAGACGCGCTCCGATTCAGCGCCGGCATGGCGGGCCTGTACCCGGCGCGTCAGCCCTCGACCCCGGTGGAGTGGTGCGGCGCGCCGACAGGCTTCGACTCGGGCGAGCCGCGCTGGCGCAGGTAGACGGCGAGGATCGCCATCGACCCCACCGCAAGGAACTCCGACTGCCAGTTCTGGAGCGTCTTCTCACAGAAGTCGGGCTTGGCGAGGTACTGCGCCCACGACACGGGGGCCTCGTGGTGGTCGAGCCGCTCGGCATCGTCAGTTGTGCATCAGGCCGATGATCGAGGCGAGCACGATCCCGGCGACGATGAGCAGCAGGTAGGCGACGAACATCGTCCGCATGTCAGGCCTCCAGCTCGCAGTCGTAGGGGAGGTTCGGGGCGGTGGGCTCGCATCCGGCGGCCGAGACCTTCCAGCCGTCGGACGCCTCGTCCAGGAAGGTGGTCCCGCCCTCGGCGAGGCGGACCGAGGCGGTGGTCACGTAGACGCTGGTCTCGGCGGCCGGTGGCGCCCCGGGGCAGCTCGAGCTCCAGGATCGCCTCGGCGCAGGGCGCTCCGGCCTGGTTCTCCAGCTTGCTGGTCGTCCCCTCGCTCAGGTTCGAGCAGGCGGCCTCGCCGTCGCGCTCCGCCAGCGCGGCGTGGAAGCGCTCGGCGACGGCGGCGGCGTCGGGAGCGCGCTCGGTCGAGCCGCAGCCGGGTGCGGCGCCGGCCAGGGA
>JBOGXT010000555.1:0-4185 GCA_050694635.1 Thermoleophilaceae bacterium | reverse complement strand
CGCGGGCCAGCCCGCGCCCTCCCGCAAGGCACCCAACGGACGCCGGGTTCCGCGGCTCAGGCCCTGACGCGATCGCGGCCTTCCGCGCCGCGCTCGAGCAGGGCGGCGTCCGGACGACCGTTCGCGTCACCCGTGGGCGCGACATCGACGCAGCGTGCGGGCAGCTCGCGGCGCGTGCCGCCGTTGGCGGCGAGCCAGGATCCGCCGACGATCAGCACTAGCCCCGCGGCGGTCGTGGGCCCGAAGCTCTCGTCGAGCACCACGACCCCGTACATCACGCTGAAGCCCGGCGCCACGTAGGCGACCAGGGACGTCGTGCGCGGGCCGTCCGTGCCGACCAGGGAATAGAAGAGGACGAACGCGATGCCCGTCCCGCCCACGCCGAGCGCGAGGAGCGATCCGGACGCCTCGAGGCTCGGCACGTGGTCGGGCCAGGTAAAGAGCGCCACGGGCAGCGTCATCAGGGCGCTGGCCGCGCAGGTGGTGGCCACGGCGCCGACCGGCTGCACGCCCGGCACGCGCCGCTTCAAAAACCAGGCGCCGATCGCGTAGCCGGTCGTCGCGAGCACCACGAGGAGACCGCCCACGAGCGCGGCGGCGCCGCCCGGCGCGTCCACGCCGAGCAGCAGAGCGACGCCGGCGATGCCCAGCGCGACGCCGGCGAGCGACAGCGCCGTGGCACGCTCCTCGCCCTCGAGCGCGAAGGCCAGCAGGAACGTGAAGATAGGCGCGCCCGCCACCAGGATGCCGGTCAGCGACGAGGAGATCTCCTGCTCGCCGATCGTGATCAGCATGAAGGGGCCGGTCACCTGGATCAGCCCCAGCGCGAACAGCGGCGCGAGCCGCTCGCGCACGCCCGCCAGCGCTCCCAGGTGCGCGGCCACCGGCAGCAGCACCAGCGCCGCCAGCGCAGTGCGCGCGAACACGATGAACGGGGGCGCGAGGTCGTCTTCCAGCGCGACCTTGATGAACAGGTAGGAGGCGCCCCACACCGCCGCCAGCGACAGGAACATGACCCAGGAGCGGCGCGACATCTGGCCGGAGGATGGCAGAGTCCGGCCATCAGTCCAAATGAAGACCGCTTGGGAGGGCGATAAGCTCTGCTGATGCTCGACGTTCGCCGCATGCGTGTCCTGCGCGAGGTGGCCGCCCGGGGCTCGTTCTCGGCCGCCGCCGAGGCGCTCAGCTTCACGCAGTCGGCCGTCTCCCAGCACATCGCGGCGCTCGAGCGCGAGGCGGGTACGCAGCTGGTCGAGCGGGGGCGCAGGGGCGTGCGGCTGACCGACGCGGGGCGCGTCCTGGTGGGGCACGCCGACGCCGTCCTGGCCCGCATCGAGTGCGCCGAGGAGGAGCTGGCCGCCCTGGCCGGCCTGCGCGGCGGGCGCCTGCGCCTGATCTCGTTTCAGAGCGGCGGGTCCACGCTCGCCCCGCGGGCGGTGGCGGCATTCCGCGAGCGCCACCCGAAGGTGGAGCTCTCGATGCTCGAGGCGGAGCCCGACGAGGCCGGCGAGCGACTGCGGACCGGCGAGGCCGACCTGGCCCTCGTCTACGACCACGAGTCCACGCCGGGCCTGCTCGCACCCGAGCTGCAGCTGACCCACCTGCTCGACGACCGCTACGACGCCATCCTGCCCGCCGGGCACGCCCTGGCCGGGCGCCGCCGGCTGTCGCTCGCCGACTTGGCCGGCGAGCCCTGGGTCGCCTCGACGGCGATGTGCGGCTGTCGCAAGATCACCGAGAGCGTCTGCCGCGAGGCCGGCTTCGAGCCGCGCGTGGCCTTCGAGGCGGACGAGACGCTGGCCGCCCAGGCGCTGGTGGCCGCGGGCGTCGGGGTCACTCTGCTCCCCCAGCTCGCCCTCACCACGCTCCATCCGGGCGTGGTGGCGCGACGGCTCGCGAGTCCGCCCGTGCGCCGCATCTGGGTGGCCCGGCTCGAGGGCGCGTACGCGTCGCCCGCTAGCGACGCCATGGTGCAGACGCTCGAGGACGTGGCGGAGGAGTTCCGCGAAGCGCGCCTCGAGCTCGCCGCCCGCTAGGCGCCCCCGGCTCGCTGCTCGCCCGCTCGCAGCAGGCGCTCGCGCAGCTCCCCCTCGTCCTCGGGCGAGGGGTCGAAGGCGGCCGGATCGGGCAGGGCGTCGAGGCCCGAGAGCCCGAACAGCTTCTCGAACAGCTCCGTGGTGCGGTAGAGCGTGGCGCCGAAGCGGGAGCGCCCGGACTCGTCGATCAGCCCCCGCTCGAGGAGCGTGCCGACCGCCGATTCGGAGGCTACGCCGCGGATGCGCGCGATCTCCGGGCGCGAGACCGGCTGGAGGTAGGACACGATCGCCAGGGACTCGGCCTGGGCCTGGGTGAGCGGCGGCGTGCGCGGCCGGGCCAGGAGGCGCCGGGCGGCGCGCTCGGCGACGGGGTCGGTGGCGAGCGTGAAGCCGCCCGCGACCTCGCGCAGCACCACGCCTCGATAGCCCTCGGCGTAGTGCTCGCGCAGCCGCGCCAGGGCCTCGACGATCTCGCCCTCGGACACCTCGGCGGCGTCCGCCAGGCGTTCCACGGAGACGGGTTCGGGCGAGAGGAACAGCAGCGCCTCGACCGTCCTCGCCAAATCATTCACGAGCCGGGCACCACCGTGATCGGCCCGAAGGGCACCTCCTGCTCCCACTTCGCCTCGCCAGCCTTGTAGAGCTCGAGCAGGGCGAACAGCGTGACCGCCTCGGTGAGCCGGTCGGCCCCCTGGACGGCGTCGTCGAAGGAGAAGCGGCTGCCGCGGGCGAGCAGGTCGCGCAGGTGGCGCAGGCGCTGCTCGACCGACACCGCGGGCCGGCGCACGTGGTCCAGGTCGAGCGGCGGCGGGGTGTGCAGGAGGTCGCCGATCGCGCGGGCGAGCAGCTCCGGGTCGTACCCCGCCTCGGCCGCCTCGATCGAGATGCGGCGCAGCTCGGGCGGGAGGGGCGCGGAGCGGTAGCGGTGCCCGTGCTCGGCGGCGAGGCGCTCGCGCAGGTGCTCGGCAGCCGCGCGATAGCGGTGGTACTCGAGCATGCGGGCGAGGAGCTCCTCGGCGGCCTCGCGGGGCTCGAGGTCCAGCCCCTCCTCGTCCTCCTGAGGCAGCATCAGCCGCGACTTCAGCTCGAGCAGCGTGGCGATCAGCACGAGGAACTCGGTGGCCGCCTCGAGGTCCAGCTCACCGGTCCGCTCGAGGTACTCGACGTACGCGAGCACGACCTCGGCGAGCTCGACCTCGAGCAGGTCGACCTCCTCCCTGAGCACGAGCGTCAGGAGCAGGTCGAACGGACCGTGGAAGACCTCGAGGTCGAGGTCCAACGTCGCCAGTGACATTGGTCGGACAGGCTAGAGGTGCAGCCCGACATCAGCCGTTCCCATGGTCCAGGCCAGCGCGAGGCCGAGAACCACGAGCAACGGACGCACCAGCGGGCGGTCCAGCATCACCTTCATATTGCTTGTAATCGGCGTTACAAGCGGTGACTTGAGCCAATGCCCACCACGCGCCGCACCTCGGCCATCGTGGCGGTCGCGATCGAGCGGGCGCGCTCGGCTCCCTCCGCGAGGGCTCGTTCGATGGCCTCCTCGTCGGGGCGCAGCTCGCGGTAGCGCTCGCCGACCGGGCCCAGCAGCTCCACGAGCGCCTCGGCCACCGCCTCCTTGAAGGTGCCGTAGCCCTGGCCGTCGAACTCGCGCTCGACCTGCTCCGGCTCGACCCCGCGCGTCACGGCGAGGATCTCGATCAGGTTCGAGATGCCGGGCTTGTCGGGTGCCCGCACCACCTGGGTGCCGGAGTCGGTCTGGGCCCGCTTCAGCTTGCGGCGGATGGCGTCCGGCTCGTCGTCGATGAAGACGAGGCCGGCGTCGGTGCCGTAGCTGGTCGACATCTTCGCGCCCGGCTCCTGCAGGTCCATGATCCGCGCCCCGACCTCCGGGACCCGCACCTCGGGCACGACCAGCAGCTCGCCGAAGCGCTCGTTGAAGCGGCGCGCGATCTCGCGCATGAGCTCGACGTGCTGGCGCTGGTCCTCGCCGACCGGAACCTCGTCGGCGCGGTAGGCGAGCACGTCGGCGACCATCAGCACCGGGTAGAAGAAGAGCGCCGCCGAGACCAGCTCGCGCTGGCGCCCCGACTTCTCCTTGAACTGGTGCATGCGGTTGAGGTCGCCGTGCGAGGTGACCGCGGAGAGC
>JBOGXT010000554.1:0-3208 GCA_050694635.1 Thermoleophilaceae bacterium | reverse complement strand
GGAGAGCCCCGCTCCAGCGCCGCCGGCAGCCCCTCCGGGCCGGGTGGAGCCTCGAGCGCGGGATCCTGCGCGAGGATCGCCTCCTGCAGCGCGCGGAGCTCGCTGCCGGGCTCCACACCGATCTCCTCGACAAGCGTCCGGCGCGCCGTGCGGAAGGCCTCGAGCGCCTCCGCCTGGCGGCCACTGCGATAGAGGGCCAGCATCAGCTGGCCCTGCAGGTGCTCGCGGAGCGGCTGCTCGGCGACGGCGGCCTCCAGCTCCGAGACCAGATCCGCGTGACGCCCCAGCGCCAGCTCCGCCTCGACGCGCGCCTCGAACGCGGCCCAGCGCCGCTCCTCCAGACGGAGGATCTCGGCCTGGGCGAACCGCTCGTAGGCCAGGTCCGAGAGCGGAGGGCCGCGCCAGAGTCGAAGCGCGCGCCGAAGCGTCTCGGCGGCGCCCTCGGGATCGGCCTCCATCTGACCCCGGGCCCGGGCGACGAGCTCCTCGAAGCGGTCGACGTCCCGCTCGCCCGGAGCGACGTTCAGCCGGTACGCGCTGCCTTGCGTCTCCAGCCGGCCGTTTCGACCGAGCGCCTGCCGCAAGGCGGACACCTGGTTGTGAAGCATCTTGTGAGCCGTCGGCGGCGGCGACTCGCCCCACAACTCCTCCACCAGCCGATCGCTCCCAACCAGCTCATTGGCCCGAAGCAGCAGGAGGGCCAGCAGGGCGCGCTGTCGCCCCGTACCGATCGAAAGCGCGAGGCCGCCATCGCCAACGACCTCGAGCGGGCCAAGCAAGCGATAGTCCAAACTGAGCCAACCGTAACACCGGGCCCGGGGGCGCGAGACAGGCAGGCTGGCCACCCGGTTATGCGATCTTGTTCGGGGTGCGGCTGTGTCTGATGATCGAGGGCCAGGAGGACGTGACCTGGGATGACTGGCGCGCGCTCGCGCGCGCGTGCGAGGAGCATGGGGTCGAGTCCATGTTTCGGTCGGACCACTACCTCTCCGTCGATGGACGCGGTGAGCGGGGCTCTCTGGACGCGTGGGCCACGATCGCCGCGCTGGCGGCCGTGACCAGCACGGTGCGGCTCGGCACGCTCGTGTCGCCGGCCACGTTCCGGCACCCCTCCCAACTGGCGAAGGTGGTGGCGAGCGCCGACCACGTCTCCGGTGGCCGGGTCGAGCTGGGAATGGGCACCGGCTGGCTCGATGCCGAGCACCAGGCCTACGGGTTTCCCTTCCCGCCCTTCGCCGAGCGCATGTCCGTGCTCGAGGAGCAGCTCCAGCTGGTGGCCGGCCAGTGGGGCGAGGGACCGCTCTCGTTCGAGGGTCGCCACTACACGGTGCGGGAGCTCGACGCGCTCCCAAAGCCGGTTCAGTCCCCGCGACCGAACCTGATCGTCGGCGGCAGCGGCGGGCCACGCAGCCTGGCCCTTTCCGCTCGCTTCGCCGACGAGTACAACACCGTCTTCAAGACCGCCGCCGAGTGCGAGGAGATCCGGCGCGAGCTCGACTCGGCCTGCCGCCGGGAGGGCCGGGATCCGATCCCGCTCTCGCTGATGACCGGCTGGCTCGCGGGTGAGGACCGCGCCGAGCTGCTCGAGCGAGCCGCCCGGCTGGCCGAGTGGCGCGGCCACGACGGCGGGAGCGAGAGCTTCCTCCGAAGCGTCCCCGAGAGCTGGCTGACCGGAACGCTGGAGGAAGTGACCGCCGCGCTCCTCGAGCTGGCCGGGGCAGGTGTCGAGCGGGTGATGCTGCAGCAACTGCTCCACCGCGACCTCGACGCGGTCGAGCTGATCGGACGGCGGCTGGCTCCGGCGGTGGCATAGCGCCGTCCTAGACTGATCTGCATGGCTTTCCTGCGTGGCATCGACGACTCGGACCACGCCCGCTCGGAGCCAATGACTCGAGCCGCCGGAGCGCACGAGGAGGAACGTCGTGCCGCGCGCTCGGCACGGGTCGCGACCGGGACGCTTGCCTGCGGTCGCTGCGACGCCCCTGTTGCGCTGACCGGGGGGCCCGTGTCGCCGACCGACTCGCTCGGCTGCCCGTTCTGCTCACACCGTGCGCCGGTGCGCGAGTTCCTGTCGCTCCGCTCGCCGCCGCGACCCGCGCGCGTCGAGGTGCGCGTGGTGAACCGCGCTCGTCGCGCCGCCCGCTAAGCGGGCGAAACTCGAAGCAGCACCTCGGGACCATCCAGGCGCTTCAGGGTCCTACGATCCCGCCAATGCCGACGCTGGGATCGAAGCTCTCCGAGGAGATTCTCGATCGACGAGCGAGGCTTCCGCGCAAGCCGAACCCGGTAACGCTCGAGGGCGCCGTTGTGAAGCTCGTGCCACTCGAGTTGGAGCGTGACGTCGAAGCCCTGCATGCCGCATCCGACGGTCGCCCGACCGGCTGGGGTGAGCGCCATGTGGACACATACGATCCGGATGCCTCGATCTGGCGCTACATGCCGGCGGGACCTTTTCCCAACCCAGCCGCGCTGGCCGCCTACCTGCGCACCCTGGTCGAGGCGCCCGACGGCCTTTGTCTGTGTGTCACAGACCCAGGCTCCGACCAGCGGGTCGGCGTCGTCAACTACCAGGCGAACGCTCCTGAGCACCTGAAGATCGAGCTTGGCGGCATCTGGTACAGCCCGGTCGCGCAGAGAACCCACGCGAACACCGAAGCCGCGTATCTGTTGCTCGAACACGCCTTCGGGCTCGGCTACCGACGTGTCGAGTGGAAATGCGACGCTCTCAACGAACGTTCGCGGCGCGCCGCCGAGCGCTTGGGCTTCAGCTTCGAGGGCGTTCAAGACGCCCACTACATCGTCAAGGGCCGCAACCGCGACACCGCGTGGTTTCGCATCGTCGAGTCCGAATGGCCTCGGGTTCGTCAGCGGATCGATGGACTCCTCGGGGCGCGGAGAGTCGACCGTCCTGGATAGGGGGTCCATAGGACCCACTGGGCAGGACGGTCGGGGTCGGACGACCAGACCTAGCCGGGCGGTTTCTCCGCGATCACGTCGCCCCTCAGTCCGGCAGCAGCGGCACCTGCTCGCCTCGATCCCGGCCCAGCAGCACGCCGCGCGTGATCGCGTCCCGTCCGAAGCGGTCGCGGACCGTGTCGATTGTGGCGTCGAGCGCGCTCGGGCAACGGCGCTCCAGCGGCAGCGCCAGCTGCACGGCGCCGTCGTCCTCGAGGTTGCTCAGCGAGATGCCGAGCATCGTCACGCCCTG